>NZ_FJND01000004.1:205161-229264 GCF_900067165.1 Trichococcus sp. ES5 | reverse complement strand
AGGTCCGCGTATACGCCTGTCTGCTTGCCAATTTGATCGAGCAGATAACCTGCCCCATAGAAGATTCTTCGGACTTGCGTCATCGGGATCGGCCCTGGCTTAACTTCCGATGACGCCGGGGCCGGTTTCTTTTTGTACGAACGCGTGGGTATGATTTCACCTGTAACTGGATCGACTTTCCCAATCAGCGTCCTCTTAGCGCGTGATTGTTGCTTTTCCTTATCCCAGTAGGGTTCATTCTGATAGGCATAGGTAATGCCTGTTTTCTTGTTTGTTTGAAAAATAACTGCCATATCAACACTCCTCGTTATATATTATAATATATAACGAGGTTGAAGTAAACAAAAAAACCGCTATATATCAAGCGTTACAACGGTTTTTCGAGTGATTATCGTTACACAATTCGGGAATGCAGGTTAAATTCCGTTTCATAAAATTAGGATTTTACTGCTCTGCTATTAAGCTAATTTACAGAAAATAAATACTCCCCAGCCTGTACCGAGTCTTGGATTGTTTTGGCGAACGTTTCATGTTCAGCAGTGTTGGTAACAACAACTGGTGTAGTAAGTTCATAGCCAGCGGCATGAATTTTGTCAATATCAAAGAATACCAACTCATCGCCAGCTCTAACTACCTGATTTTCTTTCACAAGCAAATCAAAATAGTTTCCTCCTAATTCAACCGTGTCAATACCAATATGGATTAGTACCTCAACGCCATTTTCGCCTCGGATGCCAATGGCGTGTTTAGTTTCTGTAGTCATGATGACGATGCCGTCAAACGGTGAAACAATTGTACCGGTTGTTGGGTTTACTGCAATTCCATCTCCTAATAATTTTTCTGCAAACATCTGATCGTTTACATTATCCAATGAGACTACAGTGCCTGTAACTGGACTTAAAATCTTTACAGATTGATCAGCCTTTTCTACTTTTTCTTGCTTCATCCTTCTTTTTTCAAGAAGTATCGTGCTTGCTAATGAGACACTCATCGATAGTAAAATAACTGCGATAGAAAACCAGAAATTACTATTTAATCCTGAACCATCTGTTGGTATGAATGTTGGAATTGCGGCAATACCTGGTGAAACAATAGCGTATTGTTTTAATTGAACCAGTCCGGCTAGCATTCCACCCACACCGCCACCAATAACAGCTCCCGCGAAAGCGCTCTTATAGTTGATGAGTACCCCGAAAATAGCAGGTTCAGTAATTCCCATTACTCCTGTAATCCCCGCAGATACTGCTAAGGAACGTTTGTCTGTGTTCTTCTCTATTAAGGATATACCTAATGCTGCAGCTCCGACCGCAACGTTGGCCGCTAACATAGCGGGCATTACAAAAGAATCATATCCAAAATCAGCCATCATTGCGAAAACAAGCGGGAAAAGTGCTTGATTTGTCCCGGTCATAACGAGTATAGGAGTTATTGCACCAACAAGACCAACTGAAAGCCAGCCTAGCTTGGCATACAAAAAGGATAAGCTGCTGGCAATATAACCACCAAATACATTTCCCAACGGGCCTAGGAATAATAAGGTAATTGGTACAGTAATTAGAATAACAATTAATGGCTTAAAGAAATATTTGATTGCTTGTGGAATGACTCGATCAGCCAACTTATCAATAAACGCCATAAATAATACACCGAAAATTACGGGAATTGTGGTTGTATTGTAACTAGTCTGAGGAATGGACAAGCCCAAAAAGGATAGGCCTTCTGCCCCATTAATCAAGGAATGTACTAAGATGGTTCCTAAAAACATTCCCATCATGCCATCGATTCCAGCCTTTTTAGCGGCGCTATAACCAATAAATACTGGTAAGAAATAGAACCCTGCATTGTTGACTGCGTTTAAAACTGCATAGGTACCGCTTTCATTTGATAGTCCGAAAAAGGTGACACCGATGTTTAAAACTGCTGACACGAGTCCAGCTGCTACTAAAATTGGTAAAACAGGTACAAAAGTTCCACTAATAAAGTCAACCACCATTAAAGCGTAAGCTTTAAGATTTTTTTGAGATTTAACATCGGGGCTTGCAGACATATCATTGTTTTTTTCTAACTCAACCGAAAAAAGTGAAAATACTTTTGGAACATCGGGTCCAATAATTATTTGGACCTCATTCTCTCTTTTAACAGTTCCTAGTATTAGAGGATTTTCTTTTAAATTTTCCTCATTAAATTGAGTAGTATCTTTAAGTTTTAGTCTAAGTCGAGTAGCGCAATGATTTGCGCTACTGACATTTCCGACTCCACCAATATTATCAATAATGAACTGAATCAACTCATCATACTTTTTCATTGACATCATCTCCCCAATTCTGACCATTCGATTTGATTAATTTCGAGTACCAGTAATAAGAATCTTTAGGTATTCTTCGTAAATCCAAAACATCTTCATCAGTGGTATTGATATAAACGAGGCCATAACGTTTTGCCATCCCATTACCTGTGCTTAATAAGTCGGTAAACGACCATGGATTATAACCAATAACTTCACAACCGTCTTCAATAGCTAGGCCCACTTGGAAAATTTGATCACGCAAGAATTTGATTCGTTCTGAATCATGAACCTGTCCATCTGCACCTAAATTTTCATGGGCACCATAACCATTTTCAGTAATAATCATCGGTAGATGATAGTGATCTTCCATGTAACGTAAAAGATAACGCATTGCAATAGGATCAATTTCCCAATCCCAATCAGTCATTTCCACATACGGATTGACGGTTTGAGCAAAAACTCCAGGATAATTAGGATATACGAATTCGCCTTTATTCCCAGTTTTATTTAACCCAATATTTCGATATTCTGTGTTCAAAGGTGCATCTTTAGCAACATTGCTACGGTAACAATTAACACCAAAGAAATCGATTTTTGCCTGTTCAACTAATTCCATATCTCCAGGACGAATGTCAGGGTCAATATCATGTTCTTTCCAATAACGTTTGATAAACCCATTATATTTACGATTGGCATTAAAATCGTTCCAAACTTTTTCAGTTAACTCTTCCGCGTTCATGGCAGCGATTTGATCTTCAGGCTTACATGTTTCTGGATAGAACGGCACCATTCCCGGTACAGGTCCGATTTTTCCGCCTTCAACTAATTCGTGGCATGCAATTACTGCTTTGGAATGACACAAATTCATAATGTGGTTAACCTTCCAACGGTCTTTAAACCAAGTTTCCTCGTTTTTGCAGACACCTAACCAGTCACCGTAGATGATTTGCATGTTTTGTTCGTTGATTGCTAGCCAATACTTGACTCGGTCACCAAAGGAAGTAAAACAAGTTCTGGCATACTGATCAAAAGCATCGATAATGCCTCTGTCGTACCAACCGTTAAACTCCTCATCCACCCAAACTGGCATGTCATAATGATATAAAGTGACGATCGGTTCAATACCGTACTTGACCAGTTCATCAATCAGGTTGTTGTAAAAGTCGATTCCAAATTGATTCACGACACCTGAATTATCTGGATAAATTCTTGGCCAAGCTATCGAAAAACGATAGGAAGTGAAACCAGCATCAGCCATCAACTTGATATCTTCTTTATAGTGGTGATAATGATCTGCAGCGATTGAGTTGTCCGCGAAAGGTTTTTTCTTTTTGCTGTTTAAATCAATTATTGCCTGAGAACGGCCATCTTCAGCCACCGCTCCTTCAACTTGCCAAGCTGCACTTGAGGCTCCCCAAAAAAAGCCCTCTGGAAATTTCGGATTTTCTTTATAATGCATTCTTTTCACTCTCTTTCTGTTGTCGGATAAATCCATTGAACAAAATATCAAACACAAAGGTAATTCCGTAGGTGTAGTAGAGTAAATCACTTACAGCATCGAAATCCTGCCCGCATAAATGATAAATTTTATTGAATACTTGATTAAAAACAGGGTTTCTCTGGATGGTAAAGAGAACTTTTTCTCCATTTATTAATTCCAAATCAGACAGAATTGTTGAAGCAAAAAGTCCGGAGATGGAGAAAACAATGATTAAGGGTTGTTTATCGCTTTGCTTATAAATCTCCAAATCTTCTCTTGTTGTTATTAAGGTAACCCTTTTTTGAAACACAATCATTTGGAGCTGGAAAGTTTTTACTATCCCAGCGATATTGCTTGAACTTATGATGACGATTTCATTTGTGTGATTCATCATATCAATTAAGCGATCTATTTCTTGTGTATTCATCCGTCTGCCTAACTCAGCCATCAAATTTTCTATATTATTCATCAGAATTGGTAAAAAATTCTCTTGTCCATAAAAGTCTTCAAACCGTGTTTGCCCGTCATCAAAATCTTCAATATGTTTTTTCATATCGGCAAAGTTTTCATAGCCGATTTGTTTTGCAAAACGGCGAATCGATGTCCTTGAAACATGATTTTTTTCGGCAATATCATAAATGTTCTGTTTCTTTATGATTTTGAAGTTATCCAAGAAAAATTTAGCTAGCTCATACTCTACTGTTCCAACTTGATTTTGGTTTACAATGTGATTCAATTTGTAGATTAGATTTAAACGGTTATTTTTCATTATTAATCTCCCTTGGCCAAGTTTGATCATACATTTAGTATACTTGAATGCTTTTTATAAATGGGCGCCAACATTTGCTCCCTAATTGTGCTTAGTGTTTCTTATATAAAATAGCTAGAGTAACACTAAGTAACTTATACTATCTACAAAAACGATGCAAACCCTTTATGGAATTTCCTGCAAACCAATATGAATTCAAAAAAGCTAAACAATATCCTTGTTTAGCTTTTTTGATGCAAATATTTTTATTCTGGCTCTAATGAGTCTTTTATTTGAGTAGATTGAATGAGATAATAATAGAGTATATCAAAAAAAATTATTAAGTATATCAACCCGTAAATAATGCTCAGACAAAGCTTGTATAAGAGGGAAACAGTGTTTGGATAGATAAAAATATCGGTTAATGGAGTCATCCTAAAATAATATTCGCAATCACACCAATTTAAATTTTGTAGTAAATGCATTCTCTTCATGGAATTCTTTAATTAATGGTGATTGGAGGTCTTGTAGTGGAAATATTTGATAATGTAAACAGAATTGTAAAAGATGACTTGGAAAAGGAAATCAAAAAAGATAGCCGCGTTTCGATCACAGCAGCCCGTTTTTCAATCTATGCGTTTCGAGAGCTACGTGAACAATTGGAGGATATCGATGAATTGCGTTTTATTTTTACTTCGCCTACGTTTACAACTGAAAAAGCGCCCAAAACAAAAAGGGAATTTTTTATCCCAAGGCTGAACAGGGAGCGTAGTATTTATGGAACCGAGTTTGAAGTGAAACTCCGCAATGAATTGACTCAAAAGAGGATAGCAAAAGAATGTGCTGAATGGATACGGAATAAAGTGACATTCAAATCGAACGTTACCAATGAAAATATGAGTGGTTTCATCAACGTTGAAACGGAAGATGAGGCTTTAACTTATATGCCCTTGAATGGCTTCACAACAGTCGATATTGGATGCGAACGTGGAAACAACAGTTACAACATGATCACCAAGTTTGAATCTCCGCACAGTAAGGATTTCCTTCAGTTATTCAATGGTATATGGAATGATAAGCAGATGTTACAGGATGTAACGGATGAGGTCATTGATAGCATAACCGCTGCCTATAAGGAAAATTCGCCAGATTTCATTTATTTCGTGATGCTTTATAATATCTTCAATGAATTCCTCGAGGATCTTTCGGAAGACGTTTTGCCAAATGATGCTACCGGATTCAAGGAAAGCAAGATATGGAATATGCTGTATGACTTTCAACAGGATGCATCTTTAGCCATCATTAATAAGTTGGAGCAATACAACGGCTGTATTTTAGCCGATAGTGTGGGGCTGGGTAAGACTTTTACGGCATTGGCTGTCATCAAATATTATGAGAACAGGAACAAATCCGTTTTGGTTCTATGCCCCAAAAAATTGGCGGAAAACTGGAATACCTATAAAGACAATTATATCAACAATCCCATTGCTTCAGATCGGCTTGGATATGATGTGCTTTTTCATACAGACTTGTCGAGGGAACGGGGAAAGTCAAACGGGTTGGATTTGGACCGTTTGAATTGGGGAAACTACGACCTGGTTGTCATTGATGAATCGCACAATTTCAGGAACGGTGGGCAACTATCCGGAGAAGAGGGAACAAAAGAAAACCGTTACCTCAAATTGCTCAATAAAGTGATGCGTTCAGGAGTGAAAACCAAGGTCCTGATGTTATCGGCCACTCCAGTAAATAATCGATTCAATGATTTAAAAAATCAGTTGGCCTTGGCTTATGAAGGTGACTCGGAACAAATCAATCAGAAACTGAATGTAAATAGGTCAGTTGAGGAGATATTCAGATCTGCACAAACCGTTTTTAACAGCTGGAGCAAACTGGAAGCTGATGAAAGGAAGACGGAAAGGCTCTTGCAGATGCTGGACTTTGATTTTTTTGAGTTATTGGACAGCGTAACGATAGCACGATCAAGAAAGCATATTGAAAAATACTACAACATGAATGATGTAGGGCGTTTTCCGACACGGCTGAAACCAATTTCCTTAAGACCTGATTTAACTGATTTGGACGATGCTATCAACTACAATGAAATCTACGATAATCTGATATCGCTGAATCTAAACATCTATACGCCATCCTATTATATTTTCCCAAGCAAAATGGACAAATATATTGATAAGAGCCGTGACAAAGGTGTTGGATTGACTCAGGTCGGACGTGAACAAGGCATCCGCAGGCTGATGAGCATCAATCTGTTGAAACGGTTGGAGAGTTCCGTATACTCTTTCAAATTGACATTGCTGCGTATCAAGGAGTTAATAACGAATACCATTGATACTATTGATAACTACGATCATCAAAGTACGATAGTGGAATTAATGGAAATCAGGGATGACAGTGAGTTTGATTGGGATGATCAGAACACAGATTACTTTTCCGTTGGCAAAAAAGTCAAAATTGATTTGGCCGACATGGATTACAAAACATGGCGAGAAAATTTGGTTCAGGATGCGGAAACGTTAGAATTGCTGGTACTTATGGTTGAGGACATAACTCCCGAACATGACAGCAAGTTGCAGGAGTTATTGACTGTTGTTAAGGAGAAAATTGAAAATCCAATAAATGAAGGCAACAAGAAAATTATCATTTTTACAGCTTTTGCAGATACCGCTCAATACTTGTATGACCACGTAAGTAATTATGCTAAGAAACGCTTCGGCTTAGAAACGGCTATAGTTACAGGTTCTGTAGAGGGTAGAACTACGATTCAAAAATTAAGAGTTGATCTGAATACAGTTTTGACATGTTTCTCGCCGCGTTCGAAAGGCAGGGATCTGTTGATGCCTAACTCCTCAGACAACATAGATATCCTTATTGCAACAGACTGCATTTCAGAGGGGCAGAATCTACAGGACTGCGATTTCTTGATAAACTACGACATCCATTGGAATCCAGTTAGGATTATTCAAAGATTTGGTCGTATCGATCGGATTGGCAGCATAAACGAGAGAATACAGTTGGTGAATTTTTGGCCGGATCTTACTCTAGATGAATATATAAATCTGAAGGCTCGGGTAGAGACACGGATGAAAATTTCCGTCATAACCTCAACCGGGGATGATGACTTGCTGGATGATGGCGAAAAAGGAGACTTGGAATATCGTAAGGAGCAGCTGAAGAGGCTCCAGGAAGAGGTTGTCGATCTTGAAGATATGGCATCGGGCATTTCCATCATGGACTTGGGGCTCAATGAATTCCGATTGGATTTGTTGGAATATATAAAATCCAATCCAGATGCAGAGAAATCACCTTTCGGACTGCATGCGATTGTTCCAGCCACCGAAGAAGCTCCACCAGGGGTTGTCTTTGTTTTGAAGAATATAACGAATGATGTGAATATAGATAACCAGAACCAGCTGCATCCCTTTTATATGGTCTACATTTCAGAGCAGAGTGAGGTGATCTCTAACCACCTTTCCCCTAAAAAGTTGTTGGATTCTTTGAGACTGCTATGCCGTGGGAAGACAGAACCGAACATTCAATTATGCCAAAGTTTTAACACTGAAACAAAAGATGGAAAGAACATGGCTAAATACTCTGAGCTACTTTCGGATGCGATAGACTCCATCATAGACGTGAAGGAAGAGAATGATATCGATAGTCTTTTCTCTCCTGGAGGGACATCCGCATTGCTTTCAGATGTTAATGGCATAGATGATTTTGAGTTGATCTGTTTCTTGATAATTAAGTAAGGAGGAGAAGCATTGTTACTGTTCCCGAAAACTACGGAATTCAATAGACGTATTCCTAAACAGAAATTCTATAGCCATCTGTCAGTTTCACCACAAATCAGAAAAATATTTGTGGAGCAGATAGCGGCTATTAACTGGACCAACAAGCTTGCGCCATCAACGTTAAATATTAAAGACGGAGAGCGCGTTACGGAAATAGAAGTGTTTCATCTGCTTCTGAACCAAAAAGGTCTGGATGAAAGAGTACTCCAATTGATTGATAAGGAAATTCCCTACCATATAATTTTTGAGTTGGAGCATGCTGATCAGCATCAAGTGTGGATCGGTTATAAGGAAGAAAGCCACGGAAGACCAGAATCATTTAAAGTGAATCAATACTACCATACCGATTGGATTGCAAAAGATGATATCCAACTAGGACTGGACGGTTTAAATATGGATACCCTGTACGACGGGTTTATCAAACAAATAGCTAGAGATAGTTTGACTATCAGCGAGAACGAATCTGTGGGTGTGGCGATTCATAAAGCAGAAGAACGCGAGAAGTTGCAGAATAAAATTGCTACTTTAGAGAAGAATGTATATAAAGAAAAGCAATTTAACAGACAAGTGAAGCTAAACACTGAACTGAAGGTACTGCGTAATAAATTGGAGGAACTAGAAAATGGATAAGATGAGGATGGAATCTGTGGATCTCACTCAAAAGAATATAGAAAAAATTTATGAGCTATTCCCAAGTGTGGTAACCGAAAAAAGAGGCGAAGATGGAAAAATTAAAAAAGCCATAAACTTTGAATTGCTGAGACAATTACTTTCGAGTGAGGCTATTGAAGGAGATGAGGCGTACGAGTTTACTTGGGTAGGCAAAAAAGAAGCTGTAGCTGAAGCCGGACGTCCGATAAGAAAGACACTTAGGCCTTCCAAAGAAGAAAGTAAAAATTGGGATCTTACTGAAAACCTTTATATAGAAGGCGATAACCTTGAGGTCCTAAAACTTCTTCAAGAAAGCTACCTAGGAAAAGTGAAAATGATTTATATTGACCCGCCTTACAATACGGGAAAGGATTTTGTCTATAAAGATAGTTTTAATCAAAGTAAAGGTGATTACGAACAAAATTTAGGCGTGATTGATGAAGAGGGAAATAGATTATTTCAAAATACAGAAACCAACGGACGCTTCCATAGCGACTGGTGTTCAATGATATATCCGAGAATGGTATTGTCTAGAAACTTATTAAAAGATGACGGAGTCATTTTTATCAGTATTGATGATAATGAAGTGGATAATATGATAAAAATTTGTGACGAGGTATTTGGAGAAAGTAATTTTGTAACGAATTTAATTTGGCAAAAAAAAACTGGGGCCTCTGATGCAAAAGGAATAGCTACCATTACAGAATACATTTTAGTTTATTCAAAGAGTGAGAGTCAAATTAAAAAAATATTTACTAAAAATCGAGAATCGTATGACTTGAATAGATACAAATACGAGGATGAATTAAAAGAGAAAAGAGGCCCTTATTACATTGATAATTTAGATAGAGGCGGGCTACAATACAGCGACTCACTAAATTATGGAATAGAGTGTCCGGATGGAACAATTACTTACCCGAATGGAAGAACAGAATATAAAAATGAGGGCTGGATTTGGAAGTGGAGTAAGGATAAGGTTGAATGGGCTAGGAAAACTGGATTTATTGAGTTCAGGCGTTCAAATACTAAAGAAAGTGGATGGTCTGTGTGTTATAAAAACTATTTACAAGTTGATAATGAGGATAATGCGATAGAACGTTCAGCCCCACATAAAAACATAATTACAGATGTTTTAAATGCTAATGCAGCAAAAGCCATGAAGGACATTTTTTCTATAAATTTATTTAATTATTCTAAACCCTTTGAATTAATCAAAAGATTGATTTCATATGTAAACTGTGAGGATGAAATTATTTTAGATTTTTTCTCGGGATCAGCCACAACTGCACATGCGGTTATGAAATTAAATGCTGAGGATTATGGTAACCGAAAATTTATTATGGTTCAACTCCCTGAAGTAGTAGATGAGAAAAGTGAAGCAAATAAAGCAGGATTTAATAATATTTGTGAAATTGGTAAGGAACGCATTCGTCGTGCAGGAGAAAAAATTATTGATGAAAATAAAGGTGCAGGAGGGGTAGGGGATTTAGATTTTGGATTCCGTGTCTTCAAACTAGATGATAGCAACATGAAGGATGTTTACTATTCAGCTGATCAAATGACTCAGGATTTATTAGAACAACTAGAGTCAAATATTAAAGAAAACCGGACGGATTTGGACTTATTGTATGGAAGTTTATTGGAGTGGGGGTTGCCGCTTTCTTTACCTTACAGTAGCGAAGCTATTGGGGGAGCCACAATCCATGTGGTCAATGATGGAGATTTGATTGCCTGCTTCGATTCTGCTATTAGTGAAGAAGTTGTGCAGGAGATTGCTAATAGAAGACCTTTACGTGTCGTCTTCAGGGATGATTCTTTTGAGAATACTCCAGCTAAAATAAATGTTGAAGAGATATTCAAGCTTCTGGCACCAAATACCAGAGTTAAGGTTATATAAAGGGGGAGCTTACGGATGAAGTTACAATTTAAGCACCAAAAGTTCCAAGCAGATGCGGCCAAAGCGGTTTGTGATGTTTTTGCTGGTCAGCCATATATGACCCCGACTTACATGATAGATAAAGGAATTTCGGAACAAGAGCCTCAGGGACAAGGGGCCATTCTTGAATTTACAGGCTTCAATAACTATAAAATCATTCCAGAGTTAAATGATTCCATCATGCTAGAAAATATCAACAAGATTCAAAGAGTAGGACAAATAGAACCTTCAAAGAAACTGGAAGGGCGATACAATCTGACGATTGAGATGGAGACCGGCGTAGGGAAGACATACACATACATCAAGACGATGTATGAGTTGAACAAACGTTATGGTTGGAGCAAATTTATTATTGTTGTTCCCTCTGTGGCCATCCGTGAGGGAGTCTATAAATCATTTCAGATTACCCAAGATCATTTTGCGGAGGAATATGGTAAGAAGATTCGTTTCTTCATATACAATTCTGCAAGGCTAACGGAAATAGATCAGTTTGCTTCAGATAGTTCCATGAATGTAATGATTATTAACTCGCAAGCATTCAATGCAAAAGGAAAGGACGCTCGGCGGATATACATGAAATTGGACTCGTTCAGAAGCAGGAGGCCAATAGATATTATTGCTAAGACAAATCCAATTCTGATTATTGACGAACCTCAGTCAGTAGAAGGGAAACAGACTAAGGAAAGATTGAAGGAATTTAAGCCATTATTCACTCTGCGATATTCGGCTACCCATAAAAAAGACAGTATGTATAACATGGTTTACCGTTTGGATGCTATGGAAGCATACAATAAAAAGCTAGTCAAAAAGATTGCGGTAAAGGGTATCAGCATAACAGGAAGCACAGCCACAGAAGGTTATGTCTATCTGGAAGGATTGCAGCTTTCGAAAGATAAGGCGCCTACAGCCAGTTTGGAATTTGATATTAAAGGGAAAAACGGCGTACGGAAAGTAACGCGTAAAGTATCGGAAGGCTATAATTTGTATGCTCAGTCAGGCGAATTGGACGAGTATAAAGAGGGATATACGGTTTCAAAAATTGATGGGCGGGATAATTCCGTTACGTTCATTAATGGGAAGAAACTCTTTGCCGGTGATGTCCTAGGGGAGCTCAGCGAAGAGCATATGCGAAGGATCCAAATTCGCGAGACGATTCTCTCGCATTTTGAAAAGGAAAGACAACTATATTATAAGGGTATTAAGGTATTGTCTTTATTCTTCATTGATGAAGTGGCCAAGTATAAACAGTACGATGACCAAGGTAATCCATTCAATGGAATCTATGCAGACATGTTCGAAGAAGAGTACAATGCAATCCTGAGCAATATGCAACTTGAGCTAGGCGATGATGAATATATGCATTACTTGGATACTATGAATGCGAATAATACGCATAGTGGGTATTTTTCTATTGATAAGAATAAAAAGTCTGGCAAGGAGAAATTTGTGGATAGTAAGTTGGAGCGAGGAACAACTGAATCGTCAGACAGTGAAGCCTATGATTTGATCATGAAAAATAAAGAGCGACTGCTGGACCGAAAAGAGCCAGTCCGATTCATCTTCTCTCACTCGGCATTGCGAGAGGGTTGGGATAATCCAAACGTATTCCAGATTTGTACCCTTAAGCAAAGTGGTTCGGATGTCCGCAAACGACAAGAAGTGGGCCGAGGTTTGAGACTTTCTGTAAATCAAAGCGGCGAACGTATGGATACTGGCCTGTTAGGTGAAGAGGTGCATAACGTAAATGTTCTGACAGTCATAGCCAGCGAGAGCTACGATAGTTTTGCCAAGGGATTACAAACGGAAATAGCGGAGGCCGTTTCTGAGCGACCTAAGATGATTACAGTAGAATTATTCAAGGGCAAAGTTATTCAAGATGCAGCAGGTGCTGAACAAGTGATTGATGATAATATAGCCCAAGCTATTTATGAAAATTTGATCGTCAACGGCTATATCAAAAAGGGTTTGCTTACTGAAAAATATCATGAAGAAAAGCAGAACGGTACTTTGAAAGTTGCTGAAGAAGTAGAAGATTCGGCAGCTGACATTGTTGCAATCATCGATTCCATCTACGATCCAAAGGTTATGCAACCTGAGAATGCGCGTTCCAATAACGTGGAATTGCATATTGACGAAGAAAAATTAAGGCGCAAAGAATTCCAGGAATTATGGAGCCGCATCAATACAAAGTCGGCGTATATGGTAAATTTTGATACGGATGAGCTGATCCGAAACGCGATTGGCGAACTGAATCGAAATTTAAGAGTAGCACAAATATTTGTTAAGATCGAATCAGGTGAAATGAAAGAAATAAAATCCAGAGGGTCTTTGGAATCCGGCGATTCCTTTGTAAGGGATTCATCAGCACATCATGCTTTAGCTGCAGTAGCGAATAGCCATGTCAAATATGATCTGGTAGGGAAAATAGTAGCCGAAACGGGATTAACACGCCGCGCGGTAGTCAACATCCTAAAGGGCATCAACAAAGAAGTATTTGATCAGTTCAAGAATAATCCGGAAGAATTCATTATCAAGGCATCAAATCTTATCAACGAACAAAAAGCGACGGTCATCATCCAACACATTACGTACAATAAATTAGATGAGACGTATAATGCTGACTTATTTACGGAACCAACGATGAAGGGCAAGCTGGGCGACAACGCTATGCCTGCGAAGAAACATTTATATGATTATATCCTTTTTGATTCCACTAACGAACAGCACTTTGCTGAGCAACTAGATACAAGCAATGAAGTGGCAGTTTACGTCAAATTGCCCAAAGGATTCTATATTTCAACACCAGTAGGGAAATATAATCCCGATTGGGCAATAGCCTTTAATGAGCAAGAAGTTAAGCATGTTTATTTTGTTGCAGAAACGAAAGGATCTCTTTCCTCGATGCAGTTACGTCTAATCGAGGAAGCAAAAATCCATTGTGCGCGAGAACATTTCAAAGCCATCAGCACAGAAGATGTGAAGTATGACGTCGTTGATGATTACGAAACACTGATGGAGATGGTGATGAAGTAGATGGAATGGAAATCTTAATAGCTACAATTTTTTGTCAATAACGCTGAATATGTGTGGAGGAGTAAAATATGCAAAATATTTTTATATCATACAGTTGGGATGATGATACTCATAAAAGTTGGGTAAAAGAATTTGCAGACTTTCTTACATCTAAAGGTTTTGAAGTTGCATTAGATCAGGATGATCTTGTCCTAGGGGATGAATTTCCTGAGTATATGGAAGTTCAAATTAGAAATGCAGATTATATCCTGGTAGTATGTACTCCAGAATATAAAAGGCGAGCTGAGGAAAGAATCGGGGGAGCCGGCTACGAGAGTAGCTTGATCGCAGGAGAGCTCTTCGTAAAGCAGCAAAAAAGAAAATTTATCCCAGTATTAAGGAAAGGGACATGGGAATCGGCGCAACCGTCCTTCTTGATTGGGAAAATGGGTGTAGATTTCTGTTCGGGTAAGTTTGAGGGAATAGCGATGGATAATCTTCTTGCTACACTAAATCAAGGTGAAAACACAACGCCAGCATGGAAAAAAAGATACAGTCAAACTCCAGTATCCGCTAAAAAGCAAGATTCTGATAGAATCAATGAGTATGTAGATATTAAAATTACAGGAATACTTATTGATCAAGTCACTTTACCTAAGATGGATGGTACTCAAGGCAGCGCACTTTATAAAGTTCCATTTGGATTAAGCGCTAGACCGAGTGGAACTTGGGAAAAATTATTTATTCAAAATTGGAATTATCCATCTCATTTTACAACCATGCATCGTCCTCGAATTGCCAGTGTGGTTGGGAAAACTGTGGTATTGAATGGGACTACTATTGAAGAGGTTGAAAAATATCATAAAGCTACCCTTATTCTTGCGGTGAATGCGGCGAATGTTCAGGAACGTAGCAAGTTAGAGGAACAAATGAAACGCCAAGTGTTGGAAAGAAAAAGAGAACAAGAGCACCGAAATCATATTTCCGATATTGCTTCTAAAATAACATTTGATTAATGTAATATCGGGATACATGCATCAATCTGACAAGAAATTTAAAAAAGTTCAGAATATATAAAACAGCCTGAATTATTCATAGATTTTCAGAAAACGTCTTAAAACGTTAGTCTTCCAACATATTTTATCTTTCCAGTTCACACCCAAAAGGTGTGAAAAAAGAACCCCTATCTGTTATGGTTAATGTACAACCAACAACCATAGAAAGGGGTTCTCTCAATGGCAACTTTACACGAAAACACTCAAAAATTCAATCAAAAAATGACGGTCACAAATACTGGAGGTAATCTCTCCACGGATGCTGGTCTCGTTTTGGTTAAAGAATTGCTTCATTCAATCGGATTCGAACAGTTGATGGAGAAAGAGCTTCATTTTCAAGACTCCCGTCTTTCACCTACACATTCGAATGAATCCATCCTTGAACAACTGATTTTCCAATTAATTGCAGGCTATGATACTGATGCATCTGCCAACATCTTACGTCATGATCCGTTCTTCCAGCAGATGCTTGAAAAAAGTACATTGGCTTCACAACCTTCGCTTTCGCGTTTTTGGGATTGCATTAGTGAGAGTCCCGATGCGCTTTTGCAGCTACAAGCGCTCAACCAAGCGATGTTGGATAAGGTACGCATACAACGTAATGCAACAGAAATGGTATTGGATTTGGATTCCACCTATAGTGACACCTACGGCAATCAAGAAGAAACGGCCTTCAACAGACATTATCAAACAACCGGTTATCATCCGCTCGTTGCCTTCGATGGTCTGACCAAGGACTTTCTGAAGGCGGAACTGCGTTCCGGAAACACATACTGCTCAACCGGAGCAGCCGATTTTTTGAATCCGCTTCTTGAACACTATAATCAGACTGTTCCAGTCAGCACCATTCTTATTCGCGCAGATAGTGGCTTTGCAGCGGCGGAACTGCATGACCTCTGTGAAGAAAAAGAGCATCAGTACTTCATTCGACTCAAACGAAATAGCCGCTTATTTAAGATAGCGGAAGAATTTGTTCAAGTTGGGGATGAGACCGAATGGAGTCAGAGGGAAGAACATTTCTACTCGACTCGCTATCAAGCTGGCACTTGGAAGTATGACCGTAGGGTTTGCATTCGTTCCGTCAGAGCAGCTAAATGAACTGATTTTTCACCATGAATTCATTATCACCAATCCATCCGATGCTGTCTCGGCTGAACAAGTCTACCAAACGTATTGGAGGAGAGGTACGATGGAGAATTTCATCAAGGAAGCCAAGAATGGCTTCTTCTTCGACAAGACAGACAGTTCTCATTTCTTGGAGAATGCTGTTCGCATGATGGTCAGCTTGCTTTCCTACAACATCAACAATTTTATGCGTACACTAGCTTTCCCGGAAAAGGCCAAAGGCCTACAGATACAGAGTATTCGTCTTCGTTTTTTCAAGATTGCTGGGAAACTGATCCACAGCGGAAGACGCATGATGCTAAAGCTCAGCACCCATCATGTCTACCAAGATGAATTTTTTCATATCCTACGGCAAATTCAATCTTTGTCTTGGTGAGACCCCGTTAATTTAAAAAAATCGTTCGAACAAAGGGATTAGTATGCCCTAAAACACAATAACAATCGCAATCCGTGCTTCTTTTCGTCTCTAAAAGACGTTTTGAAAGGGAAAAAATAACAACTCTGCTAAAAATCCAATATTGCAGACGAAATAGGGTTGTTCATATCAAGATTTGGGGTGGTATGAATAATTCAGGAACAGAAGTGTAACGGAATCTGAGAGTCCTAAGCGTAGGACTTTCAGGTTCCAGTACGCTTTCGGATTGATATGTAAGCGTATAATTTTGACGGATGTATGATTAGAAGTATTTGAAAGGAGCCAAAAGATGTCGGACAGCATGATTCGTGTAGGTAGAAGAGGGAGTAATTTTATCGATGCCAATCTCTTGGTGTTCCCGAAAAAGCAATATCAAAAAAAGAAAAAGAGTGCTAAGAAAAAAGCAGCTGTACCTAAAGGGAAGAAAGCTAAACCAAACATAGTAAATGGGCCATACAAAGAAAAGCGAACACTCTGCTTGATTAAATATAGTCAAATGATTGCGGATGACCTAGAAAATCAAGGGAAGTATAAGCGGATGTTCTATGCGTTTTATCCAGATTATCCCAAAGAGAACTTCAAAAAATTCGTGAATATGTATTATGCAATCGTAAAAAATAAAAAACTAAAGTATGTGGCTCCGTCCCGGGAAATCGTGCATTTACTCACGTATTTCACCAAGGAAGCCGAGCACGAGTTATTGATACGGTTCATTAATAAATTGTATTGCTTTGAAAGTGAGCATCCCGATTCGGTCACGCCACGTGTGAAAAAACGCTGCAACCAACTGCTGAGCAGCAGAAACCTTGACGAGCTTTTTGATGTACGGATTGTATAGATAGCAACAAGTGTTCTTCATCAGGAATAGATATCGATTATTGGCGCATCAGTACAATTCTATAAATTATTCTCAGAGTTGATTGACCGGACGATACCTAACAAACCGTATTCTAACAAGGATTTTCTGCCGGACGATAGATCATCAAGCGTTGACATAAGGCAATTTTCTGAGGCTTCAGCGTGGACGTTTTTTTATTGATTGAATCATTGTGGAACAGGCCAAGAGCGAGGTGCTCGAGGCCTGTTTTGCGTTGCTCCGAATTGGTCCTATGGCTGAATTGTTTTGATTCCGGTAAAATTTTTTACGCAAACGCTATTGCAAAGGTTTACATTTTGGTGTATTTTTAAAAAGAAGAATTTGTTATAACCAATTTTGTTGGAGGGGGTTTTATTTTGAGAAAAGTGATTATTGCGACGCACGGAGAGTTATCGAAGGGACTTGTGAATACCATTTCCATCATTGCAGGGGAGAGTTATGCCGAACAGATACAAACGTACAGTCTATATCCAGGAGAAGATGTCAGCGTGTTGGCTGAAAAAGTGAAAGAGGAGGTATTGGGTGATCCTTCTTTCGATTACGTCCTTTTGACGGATATTATGGGCGGAAGTGTTGACAATAATCTGTATCACTTGATAACAAACCCGAATGTCTGGTTGATTTCGGGTGTCAATCTGCTTCTTGCGCTGGAAATCATTTTGGCTACCGAGGATACGCCGACAGAAGAAGTACTCCTTAGAGCGGTTGAGAGCGCTAAAGACAGCATCAATTTCAGAAGCAAACTCATTCCGGAATCCGACGAGGACGATGACCTATAGCAAGAAACATATGCAAAGAGCCGAGACACCTTATGGCGTCTCGGCTTTTTGCTGTTCAGATTTCAAATTTCTGTCCCTCTGCGGCCAGATATTCCTGTGTCAGGAAGGAAACCGATCCGCTTGAGTCGGTGGTGATGCCCGCCATTAGAATTAAAGGTCTATTGGGCTCTAAGTCCATGAAATGCGTGATTTCCTTGCTCGCATAGACAATTTCGATCGTTCTTTCTGGCGCTGCAAACGACAAGTTTTTTTCCCGTTCTATGAAGGTTTGGATCGATTCTTCCGCAAAATTTTTCCCGAGCAGGAACGTAAAGTCTTGTGTGAAGCGGGAAATCTCAAAACATACCGGTACATCGTCCATGTAGTGCACGCGTTTGATGACCACAATATAGGTATCCTCCGCTAAGCCCAACAGTTCTTTTTCTTGATCATTGGCCAATTCAAGGGAAGAGCTGACCAGCTTTGATCGTGCGGCGTGCGAACCGTTTTCTGCTACGCGGCTCAAAGTGTGCAACTTTTTTCCTGATTCTTTCAGCTTATGTGGCTTCAAAAAGGTGCCTTTTCCTTGTTCGCGCTCGATCAGGTCCTGGTCTTCTAAAATTTTCAGGGCTTGTCTTACAGTGATTCGGCTCACCGCAAAGCTTTCGGAAATCTCCCGTTCCGTCGGCAATTTGAGGCTTTTTTCCAGGCCGCCCTTGTTTTTGATTTCCTCTTTGAAGAAAGCGGCAAGTTGTTTATATAACGGTTCAGAGGAATCTTTGTTCAGTTGAAAATGAGGCATGTCAGGTACTCCTTCTGGGCATAGTAGCTTCGATAATACGATAATACCATATAATACAAAAAAGATAAAAAAATATTCAAGAAAACGTTGCCAAACGAAATTTATAATGGTATTATCTGTTTGTGGCCATGTATTGTATATAACCAATTATAACAACTTTGTTTTTCGATAGTTGGAAAGGAGCATACAAATGATAAAACTAGTTCGGATCGACCATCGCCTGTTGCATGGGCAAGTTGTATTTGCTTGGGTGAACAGATTGAATATCAACAGAATAATTGTTGTCGATGATGTTGCTGCCAATGACGAATTCAAGAAGATGTCTTTAAAACTAGCCAAACCCAATGACGTGAAGCTGAATATCTTTGCGGTTGAAGATGCACTGAACCGTAAAGAGAAAATCAAAAATTTACAGGAAAATGTAGCCGTTATCTTCGGCAACACCAAAAACTGCCTCGCTTTCTGCAAGGAGCTCACAGGTGAAATCAAAGAAATCAATTATGGAGGCATCCCTAAAAAGACGGACTCAATCGAATACGACAAAGCAGTCTACTTGAACGCAGAAGAGTTGGAGGACTCCAAAAAGTTGAAGGCACTAGGGTTCCGCCTCTATTCACAACAAACACCAACAAACGCATTGATAGAGTTGAATGACAAATTTTAAAAAAAGGGGTGCTGAACAATGTTAATAAAGGCAATATTAGTTGGTTTGATCGGCGTGATCGCAATTCTGGACTCCCGCCTTCTTGGTAGATTGAATCTGGAAAGACCTCTTATCGGTGCAACCCTGACAGGATTGGTTTTGGGGGATCTCACAACCGGGCTTATGGTCGGTGCGACCCTGGAATTGGTTTCCTTAGGACTTGTGAATGTCGGTGCAGCGGCTCCTCCGGATATGAATCTAGGTGCGATCATTGCAACAGCATTCACGATTCTGACAGGAGCTACCCCGGAAACAGCCTTGACGATTGCGATACCGATAGCAGTGTTAGGCCAGTTGCTTGGAATTTTGTTGAGAACATTGCTCGCCAGCTTGACGCATAGGGCCGATGCACTCGTCGAACAAGGAGATTTCGAGGCAGCGAAAAGAATCCATGTTGTATGGGCAACCTCGCTGTATGCTTTATCCTATTTTATCCCTATTTTTTCAGCCATCTATTTCGGTACAGCAGTCATCGAAGGTCTTGTCGGCGTCATCCCTGAATGGCTGACCAACGGTTTGACTGTCGCAAGCAAGATCTTGCCGGCCTATGGTTTTGCCTTATTACTGAATACCATGATGACAAGTAAAAATGTTGTGTTCCTGTTGGCGGGATTTTTCATCACAGCTTATTCAGGCATCAGTGTGACAGCGATTTCCATCTTTGCCGTAATTGTAGCGTTTATCTTAGCTGATATCAAGTTCAATCGGCCTGCTGCCAGTGCCGTTGGAGCCGCTCCGATCGATTTTGAAGACTATGATGATTTGGATTCGCCTGATGATCTCTGATCAATGAACACTTATATGAGGAGGAAGAGGTATGTCAAATAAGCAAAAAGATCCGAACAGCTGGAAATATTGGAAATTCTTTTGGAGCTCATGGATGATTCAGGCGTCCTGGAACTATGAACGTCAAATGAATATGGGGTACATGTATGGCATGTCCTCGATACTGGACAAAATCTATTCAAAACCAGAAGATATCGAAAAGAAAAAAGAAGCCTATAATCGGCATCTGGAATTTTTCAACTGCACGCCACAAACGGCATCTTTCATAATGGGTCTGACTGCTTCGATGGAGGAGCAATATTATGAAGATCCGGATAAAGTGGATACAAATGCCATCACTAGCGTGAAAACCAGTTTGATGGGACCTTTATCGGGTATCGGTGATTCATTCTTCCAAGGGACCGTTCGCGTCATCGCTTTCGGCTTAGGGATTTCGCTCGCACAACAGGGCAGTATTTTGGGCCCGATTTTGGCGATGATCATTTCGTTTGTGCCATCCTTCGTCGTAACCTACTATGGAGGCAAAATCGGATACAACACCGGAAATAAATACCTGACTCGTTTGTATGAGGGCGGATTGATGAACCAATTGATGTACATTACTAACATCATCGGTCTGATGGTAATCGGAGCAATGATCGCTTCTTTGATCGGCATCACGACACCGATTGCGTTTGGAGAAACCTTCAAACTGCAGGAAACGTTAGATTCGATCATACCTGACTTGTTGCCTTTGTTGAGTACATTCCTTATGTACTTCTTAATAAAGAAAAATGTTAAAACGGGGTGGTTATTAGGAATTTGTATTGTTGGTGGAGTAGTTTTGAGTGCTTTAGGCATCTTAGCTTAAATAACAAACAATAGGAGGAAGAGAAATGGAAATCAAAAAAATCGTTGAGGAAATCGTCAAAGCAAAACAAATCGAGAACATTTATTTCGTGGGTTGTGGGGCTTCGAAAGCGGATCTTTATCCAGCCAAATACTTTGTGGAGCATAATTCAAAATTAAAAACAGCTCTTATTACTGCCAACGAATTCAATTATGATATGCCTAGTGATGTGGGAGAAAAATCGATTGTGGTGACTGCATCTTTAGGGGGTTCCACTCCAGAAACGGTTACGGCAACAGGTAAAGCGAAAGAGCTGGGTGCCGCTGTCATTTCACTTACGATGGAAGCAGGATCCGCAATCACGAAAGATGCGGACTACGTCATCGTTCACGGATTTGCAAAGAATTATGCAGCCAAATTGGAAAAAATGATCAGCGCGTTGAAGGTTGCAGTTGAAGTAGTGAATCAAGTAGAAGGTTACGCTAACTACGAACAAATGGAAGACGGCTTTGAAAAGATTCCAGCACTTATCGAAAAAGCAGCCTCACAAGTAACCGTACAAGCCAAACAGTTTGCTGAGCAATATGCGGATGCGTCCCAAGTCTATGTGCTAGGTAGTGGTGCGACTGCTGAAGTGGCTTATGCAACGTCATTATGCTTATTCCTGGAAATGCAATGGATCAATTCAGCGAGTGTACACTCAGGCGAATTCTTCCACGGAGCATTGGAAATCACTGACAAAGATGTGCCGTTCGTATTGTTCATGAACGAAGGGAAAACAAGAGAAATCGATGCGCGTGCATTGACGTTCCTACAACGCTTTGATGCGAAAGTCACTGTCATCGACAGCAAAGATTATGGTTTATCTTCCGTGGTTGATTCATCTGTAGTTGACTACTTCAACCCGATGTTATTGACTGCTGTTGTCAGAGTGCACGCGGAAAAATTAGGGGAATTAAGAGGACATCCACTGACTAAGAGAAGATATATGTGGAAATTGGAATACTAATGAATCGTATTCATTGATTAGGAAAAGGCAGTATCCTATTATACATAAACCCAAAATTGCATAAAAAAACTAGGAAAAAGTAGTATTTGTCGAGGATGCTACTTTTTCCTATTATACATGGATAAAAGTATAGCATGTGATTCAACGGAAAAGCAATAGCCTGAGAGTATCGCGCTGCAAGGAGGAGATCAGATGGTCAAAGCCGTCATTTTTGACATGGATGGCGTGTTGGTGGAGACGGAAGCGTATTACTTCAAAAGGAGAATGGCGTTCCTGAAAGAAAAGAACATCGAGCCATTGAGCAAAAAAATGGAAGATTACATCGGGCTGGACAACAAGAGCATTTGGGATCGCCTACTTGGGGATGTCCCGTCGAGAGAAGGTTTATACGCAGAATATGTTTCGTTTCGGGAGAACAATCCCACCGAATTTAAAGAGTTGCTGAGGAAGGATGTTCCTGATGTGTTTGAGCGCCTGACCGAATCGGGAGTAAGGATAGCGATTGCTTCTTCGTCGGAAAGACCAGACATAGAGAGGATGTTGGATCAGTGCAGCCTGCATAAGTACATCGACTGCTATCTGAGCGGCGAAGACTGCCAGAAAACAAAGCCGGATCCGGAAGTCTATTTGAAAGCCCTCCATGAATTGGCGCTGCCGAAAGAGGAGTGCGTTGTCGTGGAGGATTCTGCTGTAGGGATCCAGGCGGCAAAAGGGGCTGGGTTGTTTGTTTTTGCGATGAACCCAGGCACCCACAGCATGGATCAAAGCGGTGCAGACCGCAAGATTAACAGTTTGTCCGAGATTTTTGCGCATCTGGATGCATAAATAGTTTCTGGTTAATTTATAAAAATGTTAGTTTTCGAAAGTCTAAATCCATCGAATTCCATATTGGAATCGATTCAGCCTGAACGATATCGCCATCCTATGCCGTTCCAACTTCTAAGCCACCGTCCTTGGCGAAGGCCCTGCGGATGGCTTCCGGATCGATGACCAGGTCGCGCATCCGGTCTTCGGGAAAGGTGTCATCACTGAGGTCAACGCCCGCTCCCGCACCTATGTGGTGAAGTTCGAGGGTATGGAAATCCAGAAGCCGATTAGTTTTGACTTCAAGCGGATGACGAAGTTGAAGGGGGGGTGAACATCTCGGAAAGATCGCAACAAAATGTTAAACAAGAAAGCGCCAAGTTTCCGATCGGATATCGGAGACTTGGCGCTTGCCGTTTTTGTTGCAGGCATTGATGAATGATAAGGCAAATATCGTCCGGATATTTTCTCAGGCGAGAAGTTTTTTTATTCATTAACTTTGTTGCAACAGTTGGCCAACTACTTCAGAGCTGCCGGGCATTAGCATAATTAGCGAAACTACAACAAATAAAACCCCGATAATAAGCGACATACTTACGATTTTTACTGAACGTGAAACATCTTTATTTAGCAGTCCTACCACAAGAAGAGCGATGCCTATGAAGAGAATCAGAAAATACCAAAAACCCATATGATTTCCTACTTCCTTTTATTATTTATTGAGATAAGTAATGTCTACTGAATAATTAACAAACCTTATCGCAACAGCGTTTTTAGCTGTTTTTTGGTATAATAGATGCATGGATTCCAGAGGGAAATACCAAAAACCCGTGCACTTTTTTCAAAAATGATACAAAGAGGCGATGAAAATGTACAAAAAGCAGACGAATCGGCAATTAACCATTTATGACTTCGATCAGCCATTGGGCCTTACGATGAACCCAGAAAACCGTTGGGTCAAAAAAGCAGATTCGATTCCCTGGTCAGTCATTGAAGATAAGTACGCTGCTCTGTTCA
>NZ_FJND01000004.1:0-205151 GCF_900067165.1 Trichococcus sp. ES5 | reverse complement strand
TGAACAGAGCAGCGTACTTATCTTCAATGACTGACCAGGGAATCGAATCTGCTTTTTTGACCCAACGGTTTTCTGGGTTCATCGTAAGGCCCAATGGCTGATCGAAGTCATAAATGGTTAATTGCCGATTCGTCTGCTTTTTGTACATTTTCATCGCCTCTTTGTATCATTTTTGAAAAAAGTGCACGGGTTTTTGGTATTTCCCTCTGGAATCCATGCATCTATTATACCAAAAAACAGCTAAAAACGCTGTTGCGATAAGGTTTGTTAATTATTCAGTAGACATTAAATACTTCCACAATTCTGAAATCCTGATATACAACAAACACCTATAAAATTGGATACATTCCCTTCGTATCCAATCTTGTAGGTGTGCTCAATATGAAGACTACTTTAATTTAATTTATTTTATTTGTTGGAATGCTTGATCTAAGTCTGCGATGATGTCATCCGCATTTTCAATTCCAATGGACAAGCGGATCATGTCTCCGGAAACGCCCGCAGCCATCAAGTCCTCTTCGCTCAGTTGGGAATGGGTTGTGCTTGCCGGATGGATGACCAAGGATTTCGCATCTGCAACGTTCGCCAACAGGGAGAACAGTTCCAGTTTGTCAATCCATTCGATTCCGGCTTGCTTCCCGCCTTTGATACCGAATGTAAAAATCGATCCGGCTCCTTTAGGGAAGTATTTATCTGCCAAGGCTTTGTATTTACTGCCTTCCAATTCCGGATAACTCACCCATGATACTTTTGGGTGGTTCGCGAGGTAGGTAACAACTTTACGGGTGTTTTCCACGTGGCGTTCCACGCGCAGCGACAGCGTTTCGATCCCTTGCAACAATAGGAAAGAGTCGATCGGCCCGATGCAAGCACCGGTGTCGCGCAACAATTGCACACGAATTTTGGTTGTGAATGCTCCCGGGCCTAGGTCGGTATAGACCAAGCCGTTGTAGTGTTCATCAGGTTCCGTGAAACCAGGATATTTACCGCTCCCTTTGTAATCGAATTTTCCGGATTCAACTATAACGCCGCCCATTGTCGTGCCGTGGCCGCCCAAAAATTTTGTAGCGGAATGGACAACGATATCCGCGCCGAATTCGAATGGACGAATCAGGTAAGGCGTCCCGAAGGTGTTGTCGACGATCAAGATGATGCCGTGTTTATGCGCAATGTCAGCCACTTTTTCGATGTCAATCAGATTGATGCTTGGGTTGCCAATCGATTCGATGAAGAGTGCTTTCGTTTTCTCGGTTATGGCTGCTTCAAAGTTACCCAGATCATCTGGATCGACGAAAGTCGTTTTGATCCCCAAATTCTTCAACGTTGCACCGAACAAGTTGTATGTTCCACCGTACAGAGTACTCGCAGCGACGATTTCATCGCCAGCGCCCGCAACGTTCAGGATTGCGTATGTGATTGCTGCCGAACCGGAGGCAACTGTAATACCTGATGTTCCGCCTTCCAATGCCGCAACGCGTGCATCCACGACTGCCGTGGTAGGGTTTGTCAAACGGGTGTAGACGTTTCCTGCATCCGTCAAAGCAAAACGTCCAGCTGCTTGTTCAGCACTGTCAAAAACAAAAGCGGTTGTTTGGTAGATTGGGACCGCACGGGCACCAGTCACGGGATCCGGCACTTGCCCCGCGTGTACTTGTAATGTTTCAAAGCTATAATTATTTTCTGACATCTATTATCTTTCCTTTCGAGGTTTGCTTCTGAGTATATTAACTCAGTATGTTTAGATATCTGCAGTAACTCTAGCAAATATTGATAAACAAATGCTATCATGCCAACTTAATTTTGAATATCATATATTACAGGCCAAGTATGATAGATAAAAACGAACACAAGCACAACTTCTAGGAAATCTCCCTATTTATTACCTGTGTACATTCTTGTGATAGATGCTCTTCTTCTCATCCAAGAAAAAATGTTAATTATTTACTGCATCACAAATGATTTTGATTACATCTATTATCCTTCATTCCCGTGTAAATTATAACGAGGAATGCAAAAAACATTGATATAAAAGGAATTTTCTGGCTATTCCTATTGAATTTCCGCACTTACCACGTTATAATTATAACGTGGAAAGGCGTGATTTTATGAGTTTAGTATATGTAACCAACAAAAAGAACGGCACTACCTATGTTTACGAATCAACCAACTATTGGGATAAAGAAAAAAAACAGTCGCGCAGCAAGCGTGTCTGCATAGGAAAACTGGACGAAGCTGGGAACCTGGTTCCCTCTAAGCGATTGGCTATGCCGCCGGCATTAGCACCTGCAAAGCAAGGGCCGGTACCATCCACCGTCATGAAACGAAGCTTCTACGGAGCGACCTATCTGTTTGACAAAATCGGAGAAATGCTTGGTGTTACAGCCGATCTAAAAGCTTGCTTTCCTGAAAGCTATAAGCAGATACTCTCGATTGCCTACTTCTTGATTTTGGAAGATCGCAATACGATGCTTCGTTTTCCAAAGTGGGATCGCACCCATTCCCATCCTTACGGCAGCTGTATTCCCTCGCAAAGAAGCAGCGATCTGCTTGCCTCGGTTACCGAAGAAGCTAAAAATCGTTTTTTCAGCCTGCAGGCTAAGCGACGGACGGAGAATGAATATTGGGCTTATGATACTACCAGTGTTTCCTCCTATTCAGAGTCTCTTAAGCAAGTCAAATACGGTATCAACAAGGACCACGATCCGCTTGCGCAGATCAATCTTGCTTTGTTGTTTGGTGAAGAATCTGGCTTACCGTTTTACTACCGCAAGTTAGCAGGCAATATAAGCGATGTCAAAACAGCGAAGCACTTGCTTGCCGATCTAGGCAATCTTGGTTTTAGCAAGGTCAAACTCGTAATGGACCGAGGGTTTTACAGCAAGGAAAATATCGATGCCTTGTACCAAAATCATTTGAAATTTTTGATGGCCACAAAAGTATCCCTGAAATACGTGCAGGAAGAACTGAACAAGGTTCGAGATAACATCCGCACACGCGCTAATTACAATGCCAGCTATCAACTTTACAGCCATACTGCAACGATAGACTGGGAGTATTCACAGAAACGCCCGTACAAAGGCGATGTGATTGAAGGGAAACGGCGGATGTACCTGCATCTTTATTTTAGCGGTGAAAAAGCACTGGAGCACGAGAACCGTTTCAATGCGCTTCTTGATCGGCTCGAAGCAGAACTAGTTTCCGGGAACCGCAAAGCAGAACACGAAAAGCAGTACGCTAAATACTTCGAAATCACTTCAACACCAAAACGCGGGACAAAGGTAACCCCCAAAAAAAAATCCATTACCCAAGCGGAAAAAGACTACGGATTCTTTGCCCTCATCAGCAATGAAATCAAGGATCCCATCGCCGCTTTAGATTTGTACCGTAACAAAGACATCGTTGAGAAAGCCTTTGGAAATCTTAAAGAGCGGTTGAATTTACGGCGCATAGCCGTTTCATCAGAAAGTTCGCTTGAAGGAAAATTATTCGTGCAGTTTATTGCATTGATCTATTTATCGTACATCAAAAAGCAGATGTACGAAAAAGGGCTGTATAAAAATTATACGATGCAGGAATTACTGGACGAATTGGATGTCATTGAGGCATTTGAAAATCCAGGCAGTGCAGTGCGAGTGGGTGAGATTACGAAGAAGCAGTCGCAATTATATAACACCTTAGGTGTTGTGCCCCCGACCACGTTATAATTTTTTGGGAATCTAGGTATTATCTAGGTTTGGTATTTTCTGATTATTGAGAACTCAAAAAAGAATCCGATGCGCCATTCGGAAGATAATTAAATCCAATAACTAAAAAGAGGGGCTGTCTCAAGGTCATTTGAAATCGACTTTGAGGCAGTCCCTCTTTATGTGGTTTTTAGCATAAGTTGACATAGCTGATTACAGCATTAAAAAATGAACCCGCTCGGCGGTTATTTTCACCAGTGATAATGTTAATAGAACTCAATTATAACTTCATCGTAACCATTGGAGCTATAATGAGAAATCAACAATAACTCTGCTCTTTTGTCTGCCTCTTCCAAAAAGCCATTACTAATTTTTTCTTCTTCAAGTTGTTTTTTATGAGCATTTATTTCGTCAATGATGGTCTGAGTGGGATAATCCGAAAATATATTTCCTTTGACATCCTCCACTTTCGTTTTTTCGGTCTCAACAACATTATCGAGTATATAGGATTTCGGGACTTTGACTAATAATCGTTTGGAAACTTCATCATACGATGGTTTAACCTTAGAAAAATCTGTTCCGGCCTTTAGATATCCAGAATATTCGATTAATTTGATTGCCTCTGCAAAATTAAAATCAGGAAATCCGGGTACTGGTATAGTCCTATCTGAACGGCTTATGATTACATTACTGTATTCATACTTTAATGTTGCCAATTCTGAAAGTTCCACTAATTTTTCCTGCGTTAAAGCTGTTTCTGATGTTTTATTAGTTTGGATGGAAATTATTTCAGTTTTGTTTAGTATAAATAATCCGGCTGTCAAAACAAACACTATAGTAAGTATTGACACTAGCCATTCCTTTAGTTTTGTCATAATTACATACTCCTCACATTTTAATCTTAAGACTATCCCTTCATTTTTATTATGCCCTAATCAGAGAATGGATCTGGAAATAGTAAATGCTTTCTCTATACCACAAGCTTACCTGAATGGCTTTCTCGCAATTTTAGAGATGGCATGTCGGAATTTTCCCCATTGCTCAGGGTATTCATTAATTCCATGCTTTGTAACTGTATGGCCGTCCATCACTATTTCAACATGCCATTGTGTCCCATCAAGGGTGCCCGGATCTACATATTCGGCTTCCCAATTCAACAAATTTAATAATTCCAACTGTTCAAGTAATTTTTTTGCAGTCGCCGATCTAATGCTTCTATAAACTGATTCTTCTAGTTTTCCTTCGCCGCCATGAGTCCAGGTGACCGAATTATTCTCCAAATCTACCTCTACTTGATGATAACCACCAAAATAACCACCGACGTATGTTTCAATCTTTTTAATTTTTTCGTATTGGCTCATAAGCATTTCCTTTATTGTGCACTAAAATAGAAGGACGCCGAAAAATTTTCGTCATAAGAAATCAAGAAGTTATCTCCTATTGGAGCGTATTTAACTACACGGCCAGATGCCTCTGCTCCAGGAAAAATATCAGTATAACCGAATTCGTTACCATCGAGGCTAGCGTATGCATCTTGGGATATTTCACTGCCGGAAGATGAAACAATTTCAAAATCCTGTGATGTCGTATAAGCTGTATCTTGATTCCCGTCCAACAATTTCATCGTTACATCAAAAATGACCCATTCCATGCCTTCAGGAGGTGCTTCATTGAATTGATTTTCAGCCATTAGGGTGTCCAAGGCAGCCTGACCTTTTGTGATGCCGTTGATCTGAAGGGAAATGGTTCCTTCATAGTTCTCCGTCCAATCCTCATTGGAATACTCAACCGGAATTTCAATGGCTTGACCTAAAGGCACTGGATTGCTTCTTTTTCCGGCTGCAGAGGACTCGATAGTAGAATCTTCTGTGCTGGTTTCATCGACTGGCTCGGTTTCCTCAAAAGCACCCTCCAGTTCGGTGCTGAGTGACATAAAGCCCGACATGACCACATCCATCATTTCATCAGTAATTTCCGTGATATACCACTCGTTGTCCTCTTTAACTAAATCGATTTTCAATGTTTCTTCTTTGAACGTTTCCGAAACGATCTCTGCCTGTTCCTTCATCGTATCAGCAAACATCTGATTCGTTTCCTCTTCGGTCATTTCCGTACCACTGAATGCCAAAGGTAACATTTTCATGAATGCGGAACTGATTGTTGCTTTAATCAATGGTGCACCATCAACATATTTCGCGTTCATAGTCACGACCGCTTTGTCACCGTCAATTTCACTTCCGGTTACTTCATAAGTCATTTTCTCAGCGTTGGTTTTGAAATATTCCAGTAGATATTCATTCGATTCATCGGTCAGCAGTTCTTCCGGATCCGTCACTTCTTCCTCATTCGTAGAAAGGACTGCAGCTGCCATAGCTTCGGTATCAAGTTGTTGCCCGGCCGTGAAAAACTCCTCTACCGTTGATTCAGGTTTTGCGCCACTACAGCCGGCTAATAAAGCTAGTGACAGCATCGATACTGCGATTGTTCTCCATTTTCTCATTCTCTTACTCCTCCAATTTTCGAATTGTGATCCTAAGCATCCTTCTATATAAACACCTACGGATTACCCAATTGATTAAGCAAATGTTTCTGTGCCTGTAGTATCGCCCATTGATTGAGTCCTGCATCTTATACTCTGAATATCAATTACCGAGCATTCTGGAGTACGCCAATCAAGGAATATTTATTTTAATATAATTGTACCACTATACGGATGTTATTCAACATTATTAAAGGAAACTTCTGCCCAGAAGACATTCATAACTTAAAGGAGCGTATCGATACCTCATTCCATGAATCTATGTTATAACTATATTTGAATGATTTTAGAGGAGGTACCTATGCTTAAACGTTTTTTCGGCTATTATAAACCCTACAAGCATCTGTTTTTGCTTGATTTTTGTTGCGCTATTTTGGCGGCTGTCCTGGAACTTTCTTTCCCGGTCGTTGTCAACAGCGTCATTGATTCCATTTTGCCTTCCGGGCAGTGGAATTTGATTCTCTTAGTTTCGCTGGGGTTGTTGGTTTTGTACATCGTCAACACTGCGATGCAATATATCGTCGTTTATTTCGGTCACGTGCTCGGGGTCAACATCGAGACCGATATGCGCCGTGAACTTTATGGCCATATGCAGAAGCAGCCTTTCAGCTACTATGATGACCAACAGACCGGCAAATTGATGGCGCGGCTGACGACGGATCTGTTCGAAATCTCCGAAGTGGCGCATCACGGCCCTGAGGATATTTTCATCACCATCATCACCTTGTTGGGATCCTTCCTGTTGATGCTGCAGATTCATGTGCCGCTGGCGATCGCCACTTTCGTCATGATTCCTTTCATCACGATCGCGCTCGTATTTTTCAACAAGAAAATGACGAAGATCAATACCCGCATTTTTGAAGATCTGGGTGAATTCAGCGCAGGTATCGAAGCGTCGGTCAGCGGCATCCGTGTCGTGCAGGCTTTCGCGAACGAAGCCTATGAAGCGAAACGGTTCGAGGGGCTGAATCAAGCCTATCGCCGTTCCAAGATGGCCTTCTACAAAATGATGGGCATCAGTTCTTCCTATAACTATCTGCTGATCCGGTTGATCAACCTGTTTGCGTTGTTCTTCGGCGTCTACTACACGATCCAAGGCCAACTTTCCTACGGCGAGTTCGTCGGGTTCATCCTCTTGTCCAACATTTTTGTGCGGCCGATCGAAAAAGTGAACACGATGATCGAAAGCTATCCGAAAGGCATCGCCGGTTTCAGACGCTTCACCGAAGAGTTGGACCGCACACCGGATATTCTGGATAAACCCGGTGCCATCGAAGTGAGCCATCTTAATGGCGATATCGTCTATAGCCAAGTGTCGTTCGGCTATGACGGTTCCAAAAAAGTGTTGGACGGGATCGATCTGAAGATCCGTGCTGGTGAGACAGTCGCTTTCGTCGGTCCCAGCGGCGCCGGGAAAACGACCTTGTGCAACCTCCTTCCCCGCTTTTACGAAGCTACGGAAGGGACCATCACTGTCGACGGCATCAACATCCAAGATCTGACGCTCCGTTCCTTGCGCAACCAAATCGGCGTCGTGCAGCAGGATGTCTTCCTCTTCCCGGGAACCGTCAGGGACAACATCGCCTACGGTAAATTGGATGCGAGCGATGCCGAAATCGAACAAGCCGCCCGGATGGCCAATCTCGACAAGGTCATCGCAGAGATGCCGCTTGGATTCGATACGATGATCGGAGAGCGCGGGGTCAAATTATCCGGTGGGCAAAAGCAGCGGCTTTCGATTGCGCGCATGTTCCTGAAAAATCCGCCGATCCTGATTTTGGATGAGGCGACTTCCGCGCTGGATACCGAGACCGAGCAAGTCATCCAGGAATCCTTGGATAACTTATCTAAAGGTCGGACGACATTGATCATCGCGCACCGTTTGACGACCATCAAGCATGCCGATCGGATCATCGTCGTCGATGAACAAGGGATTTCCGAACAGGGATCACACAAGGAATTGTTGGCTCAGGACGGAACCTACCGTCGTCTCTACGAGGCCCAGTTCTTGGGAATCGACCAGTGATTCTCAAAAGTAACTAAAGAAAAAACAAGAACGGCAACCCAGCGATTGGGTTGCCGTTCTTGTTTGTTATCAGTGATTCATTTATTCCATTGATTGGACGTAGCTGGCGGATTGTACCCCTGCTTGGCGTCCGAATACGATGATGTCCGCAACAGCATTGCCGCCGATACGGTTGCTGCCGTGTACGCCTCCGGTAACTTCACCAGCAGCGTAAAGGCCTTCGATAACAGTGCCTTCAGTGCTGATGACTTGTGCGTTGGAATTGATCTTTAATCCGCCCATTGTATGGTGGATTCCAGGTGCGATTTGAATTGCGTAGTATGGTGCAGCCGCTAATGGGTTAACCATACCTGTTGTACGGTTGAATGCGCCATCCACTTGGGAAGCGATCGTTTCATTCCATGAAGTCAACGTTTGAGCCAATGTTGCGCTGTCCATTTCCAATTGACCAGCCAAAGCTTCGATTGTTTCATCCGACTGGACAAAACCTTTTTCGATGTATGTGTTGACTGCTTTCACGCGGTCCTTCACGCCTGCATCAAAAATCAGGTAAGCATAGCCTTCTTCCAAAGCGTTGATCGCTGCCGAAACAGTGTCGCGGGTTTCCATTTCATTGACGAAACGTTCGCCTTGTTGATTCACAAGGATGGCGCCTTCGCCACGGATCGCTTCAGTGATCAGGTAAGAAGATTCTTGATGAACGGTTGGGTGGATCTGGATTTGATCCATGTCAACGACAGCGGCTCCGATGGCTTGCGCCATTTTGATGCCGTCGCCTGTCGATCCCGGTTGGTTAGTGGTTACATAGCCTTCGAGTTGCGGTGCAAGTTCCGTGACCATATCAAAATCGGCACCGAATCCGCCGGTTGCGATGATGACTGCATCGGATGAAACGGTGATTTCACCTTCGTTGTTGAAGTCGACTTTGACGCCGCTTGCTTTGTCATCCGTCATGACGATTTCAGTCACTGCGGAATTCACGAACACAGGAATCTCGCGTTCCATGATATTCGCATATAAGCCTTCGACCAAATATTGACCGACAGCAGAGCCGTCAGATGGACGGTGGGTACGGTTCACGCTCATGCCGCCCGTAACGGTGATGTTGTCCAAAGTGATTCCCATTGTGTCCAACCAGTCAATTGCAGGACCTGAATTGTCGACAAGGTAGTGCAATAATTCTGGATCGTTCGTATTTTTCCCGCCGGCTAACGTTTCGTTATAGAATAATTCATTTGAATCTGCGATGCCTTGTTCCTCTTGGAATTTCGTTGCGGATGCATTCATACCAGCGGATGATTTGATTGTGTTTCCGCCGTGGACCGGCATTTTTTCGAAGATGACCGGATTCAAGCCGGCATCTTTCGCTGAGATTGCAGCCGACATGCCGGAACCACCGGAACCGATGATAATGACGTCATAGCTTTCTTTCAGTTCTTCCGGATCAGAATAGGTAACCTCTGATGCGCCTGTCACAGCCTCCACTGATTCAGAACTTGCAGCAACCGATTCCTCACTTTCAACAGCAGCGCTTGAGTCTGCTGCGTTGTCCGTGTTCGCTCCACATCCGGATAACAACATAAACATACTTAAAGCAGAAAATAAGCCAATTCTCTTCTTCATTTTTTACTCCCCCATTTCTTCTACTTACTTTAATATTGTATTTTTTTTATCATGATTTGTACAGTAATAATTTTACAAATATCGCTTTCTGAAAATATTCTTATTTATAACCAAGATGGTACATCGGATACTTTTATATTTTATGCACAATCTTTTTACCTGTGAAGGCAATACATCAAAAAAACAGCAGCGAAACCAAGTATCTTCATATTGGGTTCGCCGCTGTTTTCTATTGATTCAGACGCTTCATTTCGGAAAGACTGCTAGCCTGTTCTTGGACATGCGGATCGTCTGAACCGGTTTTTCATAGAAATCATTCAATATTTCCTCTTTCAGCAAGTCCACAGTTTTGCCGGTCTTATGGATGGAACCGTCCTTCAGCAGCATCAGTTTCTTGAAGCAAGTCAGGATTTCCTCGGTGTGGTGGCTGACATAGATCATCGTTGGCCCTTCAGGCTCATCGGCGATTCGCTGGATATCCTCCAGAAGTTTTTCTTTTGCGAATAGGTCCAGGCCATTGCAGGGCTCGTCCAAAATCAGTATTTCCGGTTCGGCCATCAAAGCGCGCGCTATCAAAATGATCTGCTGTTGCCCTTGGGACAGGATGCCGTAGCGAAACCCGATCAATTCTTTGCCGCCGCATTTGATCAAGAGCTCCAGCGCCTGTTGTTTTTCAGCTTCAGTCGGGATGGTCCAGACGCCTATCGAAGCGAATTTCCCGCTCAAGACGATGTGTTCGGCGATGTCGTTGGGATTCAGCTGTTGCTGCAGGGCCGAGCTGACCCAGCCTATCCGTTTGCGCAACTCGGGGATGGCCGTCTGCCCGAAAGTCTCGCCCAACACGACCAGTTTGCCGCTGCTGGGCCACAGATAGCCGTTCAAGAGTTGCAGCAAGGTTGTCTTGCCGGAGCCGTTCAAGCCGAGTATGGCCCAATGCTCGCCTTTTTTGGCGTGCCAATTGATGTCGTTCAAAATTTTCCGTTTTTCGCGAATGACGTTCACGTGGTCGAATCTGATCATTCCATCACCCCATCTATAGTTTTGTGGTCATTAGGTATCTTTATTGCGAATATACCACATTTGCCCCATCCGGAAAAGGCTTTCGTCATCGTGTGCCCTGCGCAACAAAATAATGAGAAAAGCATCGCATCACACCGCAATGTCATCTATACTATAGAGTGAGGTGGAAAATGTATGGAACAGAATAAAGAAAAAGTATCCTTAATCATAGAAGGAGGCGCCATGCGGGGCGTCTTTTGCGCAGGAATCATCAGCACTTTGCTGCGTCAAGAAATCTACTTGGATTATGTCATCGGTGTCTCTTCCGGATCGGCCAATGGCATCAATTATGTCAGCCGGGACCTGACCCGCACGAAAGCTTCATTTGTTGATATCGCCGCCAATCCGGCCTTTTCGGGAATGAAATATTTGCTCAACGGACAAGGTTATTTCAATACCAAATATATTTATGAGGATGCAATCACGACCGATATCCCCTTTCAATTCGAGACATTCAAGCAAAATCCAACTTCCATGAAAATCGTTGTCACGGATATGGAAACCGCAAAACCTGTTTATTTCGATAAGGATGACATCGCAACCAGTGCAGAATTGGGTCTCAAAATCAGGGCATCATCCACTGTACCTTTGCTGATGCCCCCAACCCAAATCAATGGCAAATACTATCTGGACGGCGGTATCGTCGACTCGCTTCCGATTGAAAAAGCGATCGCTGACGGCAACCAAAAGCACGTGATTCTGCTTACGCGGCCGCGTGGCTATATCAAGGAAAAGCAGCGCTTCAGCGCCATCATCCGGCGCCATCTGCGGGCTTATCCCGAAGTTGTTGCAGCCATCGAACAGCGGCATATCGCCTACAACCGATCGATGGCGTTGATCGAGCAATTGGAACATGAGAACAAGGCATTTGTCATTGCGCCTGACCAGCTTTCCATAGGCAGGATGGAACGGAACGTGCAGCGTCTGGATGCTTATTATCAGTATGCCGAAAGGGCCGCGGAAAGGCAGCTGCCAGAGTTGCAGGACTTTTTGTCAAGCCGGTGAAGCGCACAAAAAAATCGTCCGGCACGTTCATTTTGGACAATTATTAGAAATAAGTGAAAATAATATGAAAATTACCGTTGACACTCTCATGTAAATCTTATATGATTATATCAATCACTTAAGCAATAACAAATCCATATAGAAATCAGGTATCCCATATGAAAACGATGAATCCACTAAACATTATTATCGTCTTAATGATCTAGGAGTTAAACACTGTAGAAATTTTTTACAGATTGTTTAAGTCCTATTTGTGGTAATCAAATGGGATGAAGCATCCCATCATTGACTGATGAGGATGCTTTTTTTTATTCATATTGCGGACAGTCATAGGAAAAACGAGAAATGGGGAGATAAAAATGGAATCCGAAATGAAAACTAAAACAAAAAAAGGCGTAACCCTTCTTGTTGAAGCGTTGAAAAATGAAGGTGTCGAAGTTCTGTTTGGTTACCCAGGCGGCGCTGTCCTGCACATCTATGATGAATTCTACAAATCCGAATCGAATCATGTTTTGACGAGACACGAGCAAGGCGCGGTCCATGCAGCTGATGGTTATGCCCGTGCTACCGGCAAACCTGGCGTCTGTATCGTTACAAGCGGACCCGGCGCAACGAATGCTTTGACCGGAATCGCGACCGCTCAAATGGATTCCATTCCATTGATTGTGATCACTGGCCAAGTGCATGAGGCAGGCATCGGTAAAGACGCTTTCCAGGAAACTGACATGATTGGCATGACCACACCTGTTACAAAATACAACTATCAAGTGCGTGATGCCAAAGATATCCCGCGCATCATCCACGAAGCTTTCTACCTGGCGAATACAGGCAGAAAAGGACCGGTTGTCATCGATATCCCGAAAAATATCGGTGTCCAGGAAGTGGAATGTGAAGACTGCACAGAAAATATCGGTCCAGTAAGAAACCTGCCGGGCTACAATCCGGAATGTTTGCCCGTACCGGAACAGGTCGCAAAAGTGAACGAAGCGATTGCAGCCAGCAAAAAACCAATCATTTTGGCCGGTCAAGGCGTTATTCACGCACAAGCTGAGAAAGAACTGTTGGCTTTTGCGGAATACTACCAAATTCCCGTTGTGAACACGTTGTTGGGTCTGGGAAGCTTCCCCGTCAAACATGAGCTTGCGTTAGGTATGGGCGGCATGCACGGCTCCTACGCCTCAAATATGGCTTTGATGGAGTGCGACTTGCTTCTCAACTTCGGCGCACGTTTCGATGACCGTGTCGCAAGCGATCCAACCAATTTTGCCCCGGAGGCTGTCATTGTCCATGTTGACATCGATAATGCCGAAATCGGCAAGATCATGCACACTGATATCCCAGTATTGTCTGATGCCAAATTGGCGTTGCTGATGCTGAATGATACGAAGCTGGCAGAAGTGCCTGATCACTCGGTTTGGTTCAATCACGTTATGGACAACAAAAAGCAACACCCTTTCCGTTACGAAAAATCCGATACGTTCATCAAACCGCAACATGTAGTCGAGTATATCGGCGAATTGACGAATGGTGAAGCCATTGTCGTAACGGACGTTGGCCAGCACCAAATGTGGGCGGCTCAATATTATCCTTTCACGCGTGGTAAACAATTGCTGACAAGCGGTGGCTTGGGAACGATGGGCTTCGGTATTCCGGCAGCTATCGGTGCTAAAATGGCTTACCCTGATAAAACGGTTGTCTGCTTCGTCGGAGACGGCGGCTTCCAGATGACCAACCAGGAATTGGCGATTCTGAACGCCAATAGGCTGGACGTGAAGTACTTTATTCTTAATAACGAAGTACTGGGCATGGTTCATCAATGGCAGAACAAATTTTACAAAGGCCGTTACTCTCATTCCGAGATTCCGGATTCACCTGATTTTGTTAAACTTGCTGATGCTTATGGCATAACGGCTGCGAGGGTATCCGATCCCGATAAAGTGGATGAAGCGATCCAGACAGCCTTGAATTATCCTGGTCCTTATGTCTTGGATATCCTGATTTCCAAAGATGAATTGGTATACCCTATGGTTGCTTCAGGCAGGCCAAATAACGAAATGGAAGGTGTGTAGGATGATGCTAAGATTAATCCAAGCCAAAGTCGTGAATAAACCCGGTGTATTAAACCGTATCACGCAAGTTATCCTGAAGCCGCAATACAATATCGATACCTTGACGCTGACCGGTACGGAAGATTATGACGTATCTTTGATCACAGTCGGCATCAACTTCGATACCTTGGATGCAGCTGAATTATTGACGAAACAGTTGGAAAAACAAGTCGACGTCATCAGCGCAACCGACATCACCGAAAAACGTTTAGGCATAAGAGCTTAAACGCAACCAACCGCACTACCCTACTGACCGAATCAAATTGCTTAAAAAGCATTGAGAATATAAAAAAATAAGGAGGTCATTTCAATATGACTAAAGTATACTACGATCAAGACGTAACAGTAAAAGCACTAGAGGGCAAAAAAATCGCCGTTATCGGATATGGTTCTCAAGGACATGCACATTCACAAAACCTACGCGACAACGGTAATGATGTCATCATCGGAATCCGTGCAGGTAAATCTGCAGACAAAGCAAAAGAAGACGGATTCGAAGTATTCTCTGTTGCTGAAGCAACAAAACAAGCTGACGTAGTAATGATCCTTATCCCTGATGAGCAACAAGCTGACGTTTATGCAGCTGAAATCGCTCCTAACTTAGAAGCTGGAAATGCCATCGCATTCGGTCACGGATTCAACATCCATTTCGGTACGATCACACCTGCTGCTGATATCGATGTATTCATGGTTGCTCCAAAAGGCCCAGGCCACATGGTTCGTCGTCAATTCGCTAAAGGATCGGCAGTACCTGCTTTGTTCGCAGTCTACCAAGATGCAACAGGCAACGCAAGAGACCTCGCTCTTGCTTGGACACAAGGAGTCGGCGCAACACGTGTAGGCGTTTTGGAAACAACATTCAAAGAGGAAACTGAAACTGACTTGTTCGGTGAGCAAGCTGTGTTGTGCGGCGGAACAACGCACTTGGTTCAAGCAGGTTTCGAAACATTGGTCGAAGCTGGCTACCAACCAGAAATCGCCTATTTCGAAGTGTTGCACGAATTGAAATTGATTGTTGACTTGATGTATGAAGGCGGCATGGAAAAAATGCGCTACTCCATCTCAAACACGGCTGAATTCGGTGATTACGTTTCAGGACCTCGCGTCATCACTTCTGATGTGAAAGACCGCATGAAAGACGTTTTGACTGACATTCAAACTGGCGCGTTCGCAAAACGCTTCACTGACGATTACAAAGCTGGCTTCCCTGACTTCCACGCAATGCGCGCTGAGCAACAAGGCCACCAGATCGAAGCAGTCGGTGCTGAATTGCGTAAAATGATGCCTTTCGTGAATGAACAACAATAATGAATCAGATGTAGGTTGAGAGCATCCTTATTTTTAAGCCTTCTCTCTTCATCATTGTATTCAATAGATTAGGAGCAGATAGAATGACGGATGAGTTAGTGAACAAAGAAGACGTGCTTAAAGCATATAAAGTACTGCGCAACGTGGTCAAGCAGACCCCTTTGCAGCATGATGCGTATCTATCGCAGAAGTATCATGCCAATATCTTTTTGAAACGGGAGGACCTACAGATCGTCCGATCCTTCAAATTGAGGGGTGCTTATTATGCGATTTCGCAGCTGAGCGAGGCCGAAACGGAGAACGGAGTAATCTGTGCCTCCGCCGGCAATCATGCCCAAGGAGTAGCCTATACCTGCAACCATCTGGGTATCAAAGCGACCATCTTCATGCCATCGACAACCCCTTCCCAAAAAATTGACCAAGTCCGTTATTTCGGAAAGGATTATGTTGAAATCAAACTGATCGGAGATACTTTCGACGAGTCGAATAAAGCTGCCCATAGCTATGCAGAAGAACACAAGCTGACGTTCATTGAACCTTTCAATGATCGCAATGTGATTGCCGGGCAAGGCAGTTTGGCAGTGGAAATTCACCAGGATCTCGTGGCAGAGGGAGAAACGGCTGATATGGTATTCGCTGCAATCGGCGGAGGCGGTTTGATTTCAGGCATCAGCAGCTACATGAAGGAAGCCATGCCAGAAACAAAAATCATCGGTGTGGAGTCCTTGGGCGCTCCAGGTATGAAAGCTTCGCTTGATGCGGATAAAGTCACGACTTTGACTGATATTGATAAATTCTGTGATGGGACAGCCGTAGCGACTGTCGGTGACTTGACTTTCAGACACTGCCAAAAAAATGTCGATGACATTCTGGTCGTTCCTGAAGGACAAGTTTGCGGAACCATCATCGATTTATACACTAAACAAGCGATTGTAGCGGAACCATCCGGCGCACTATCCGTTTCTGCCTTGGAACAATATAAAGAAGAAATCAGAGATAAAACGGTCGTCTGCATCGTCAGCGGCGGTAACAACGATATCAATCGGATGGCTGAAATTGATGAACGCTCCCTACTCTATCAAGGTCTGAAGCACTACTTCATCGTGAACTTCCCGCAGAGGGCCGGCGCGCTGAAAGAGTTCGTGAATGACATATTGGGCGGCAACGATGACATCACCAAGTTCGAATATACGAAAAAAGTCCATCGCAGCGAAGGACCTGTACTGATCGGAATCTTGTTGAAAAATAAGGACGATATCGAAGGCTTGCTCAGCAGGCTCGAAAAATTCGATCCGCATTACATTTCGGTTAACGAGAATTCCAAACTGTATTCTTTCTTGATCTGATTTCGACTAATTTCATACAGTAAGTTAGAGACTGACGCAAGCCAATTAAGAGGCTTGCGTCAGTTTTTTGGTTGGGTTGTTTGGGTTGTTACGGATTGCGGACTGGCCCATCCTTGTGCGGCCGAAAACCATGAATAACTGCGAAGTATTCATGGTTTCGGCATGGATATCACAGGAAAGCATGAATATCTGCTGAGTATTCATGTTTAGGGACCAAAATGTTACCGAAAAGATGAATAAAACCAAAGAATTCATCTTTTTGGCCCCGAGCCCCATATCTCCGCTAACTATCCATGGCCCTCACGCTCTTCAGAAACCCAAAGAAGGGCCGACTCGGTTGTTGAGAGTCGGCCCTTCTTTAGGTTCTAAACATTCTTATTCTTCGATATATGCTCGGCTCAGGTCAAATTCATTTCCAACAGAATTGAAGATGATGCCCTTCAAATTAGGATTTCTGAGCTGTGTCTCTGCTTCTTGGTAAAGCGGGATGATTGCTGCATCTTCCATGATAAGCTTGTGAGCAGCCATCAAGTCAGCCCAGCGCGCTTCAGGGTCGTTTGCATTTGTTGTTTTTGAAGAATCGATCAAAGCATCAAATGCCGCATTCGCATATTGGCCTTCGTTATAAGCGGATGTGCTGTACAACAAGTCCATGTAGTTGATTGCGTCGGCGAAATCCGCTCCCCAACCGGTTTGCAACAAGTCGAACTCGTCTTGGTTTGCTAATTCCAAACGGTTTTTCTTCGGTACATTGCGCAATTCTACAGTGATGCCTTCCAAGTTGTTTTGGATTTGGCCTTGGATATATTGGCTGATTTTTTTGTTCTTTTCATCATCATCCCCAACTAAAGAGAAAGTGATTTCTTCTACGCCTAATTCAGCTTTAGCTTCGGCCAAAAGCGTTTTTGCTTGTTCCAGATCATAGTCCAGGTAAGAGCCGGCTTCAGCAGCAAAATCTTCACCCGTCGTCGGGTTGCTTACAAAATCAGCTGGCAGGAAGCCACCGATGGCTGTCGAACCGTCACCGATGACACTATCAACCAATTCATCGCGATTGATGACAAGTCCGATGGCAGCTCGCAGCTTCGCATTTTGCAGGTAGACGTTATCGTGGTTGAATTCGATGTATGCTGTGCGGGCTTTTTTCTGAACGACTACGTTAGGGTCAGTCGCCAATTGTTTAACCAATTCGCCGGTCACTTGTGCATTGTCGACTGATCCTTGCTGGAACAAGTTCACGACAGTGCTTGTTTCTTTGATTACCTGAACGTTGACTTCTTCCAACTGCACTTCGTCAGCTGCGTAGTAATCTTCGTTCTTCACAAGATCCCAAGTCAGGCCAGTGCCGTCCCAGTTCTCGATCGTGAAAGGTCCATTAGCCAAAATATTTTCGCTGCTTGTTCCGTACTTATCGCCTTTTTCAGTCACAAATGCCTCGTTTTGCGGGAAGAATGCGCTGAATGCCAATAACGATTCAAAGTAAGGTGTCGGCTGCGTCAACTCGATTTTGATTTCAGTGTCGCTTACAGCGGTTACGCCCAACTCAGCAGGATCCATTTCTCCAGCCATGATCTCATTGGCATTTTTGATGGTCTCAGCCAAGTATGCGTAGGACGCCCCTGCTTCCGGATCCACCAATCTTTGCCAAGCGAATACGAAATCATTGGCTGTCACAGGCTCTCCGTTAGACCAGACAGCATCATCACGGAGTTTATAGGTATAGGTCAATCCGTCCTCAGCTATCGTGCCTGCTTCAGCAGCGATCGCGGGAACAGGCTTTCCGTCCGCATCGATTTTCAATAAGCCTTCGATGGCGTGGCTGATGTAGTTTGAACTGTTGATGTCCGTCATCAGCGTTGTATCCAACGTGGCCAATTCTGTAGGTGCCGTATAATTGACAACTTGTCCGCCAGTACTTTCACTTGTTGAATTTGTTGCGCTGTCGTCCGTTGCGCCGTCTCCTCCGCAAGCAGCCAAGATGATCGCTGTTGTTGCTAAAATGAAGGAACTTCTCAATATCCTCATGTAATTCTCCCCTTTTTCTCTTCGTATTTTAATATTATACTACAAAGAATCAGGATATTCCATAAAATATGGAGATTATTATCATAAAAAATTCATAAAACCTTCATTTCATTAATTTTTTATGGCAAAAAAGCCCGGAACAAGTTCCGGACTTTTTGTATCAATAATTTTCGTATTTTGCTTTCAACACGGGAACATCGGACTCGCGGCAATAAACAAAGTGCCCTGGAACGATTTCTCGCATCGCTTCCGGCTCACCATTCTCTTCACGGGGAACATAAGTGAAGCGCGTGCGGTTGCGCTCATAAACCGGATCCGGCAGCGGTATGGCCGATAACAGGCTTTCCGTATAAGGATGTAAAGGTTTGTTGTAAACGTCGTCTGCGGGCGCTAATTCGACCAATTTGCCGAAGTACATAACACCGATACGGTTGCTGATGTACTTGACCATCGATAGATCATGCGCGATGAACAAGAAAGTCAGCTTTTGTTTTTTCTGCAATTCCATCAGCAAGTTGACTACTTGGGCCTGAATGGATACGTCCAAAGCGGAAATGGGCTCATCGGCAATGATGAGTTTTGGATTTACAGCTAAGGCTCTGGCGATTCCGATACGCTGTCTTTGGCCACCTGAGAACTCATGCGGATAACGTGAGGAATGATCTTTGTTCAATCCAACCAAATCCAACAATTCCGCAACCCGATCATCAACTGCCTTCTCGGTAGTCGCAAGTCCATGAATTTTTAATCCTTCCGCAACGATATCGCGGACTTTCATACGGGGGTTCAAAGATGCGTAAGGATCTTGGAAAATCATTTGCATGTCTTTTCGGAAAGCCAATTGCTCTTTTCTATCATGTAGCGTATGGATTTCGGTACCGTCAAAAAATATTTCACCGGACGTAGGGTTGTACAAACGGATGATTGCACGACCAGTTGTCGTTTTTCCACAACCGGATTCACCTACCAAGCCCAGTGTTTCACCTTCATATATGTCAAAGGAAACATCATCAACAGCTCGGACTTCATTCTTTGTGCCGACATTGAAATACTGCTTCAAATTTTTTACTTCCAGAATCTTTTTCTGTCCTGTTGTGTCATACATTACAGCAGACCTCCTTTCTCGGTTATTTTAGAATCGATGTCCGGGTCTTTGCCATGAGGCAAAACAGCCGTTTCTTTATCGGCGGTGTCCATCACTTTCAATTCATCCGATGGCGCAAGGTTCATTTTTGAAAAAGTTGCACGTCGATTCATGATGCCCTCTGGCGGATTCACGGACGGTGCGTCGGGATGCAACAGCCAGGTTGCAGCCGCATGGGTATCGGATACCTTAAAGAACGGCGGATCGTACAAAGTATCGATTTTCATCGCATACTCGCTCCGGGGAGCAAAAGCATCACCATTTGGAGGATCCAACAAATCAGGCGGTGTTCCAGGGATCGCATATAGCGTTCCTTGCGTATCCAGTGTAGGCATTGAGCTCAATAGACCCCATGTATACGGATGTTGCGGATTATAGAAAATTTCATCCACAGTCCCTACTTCGACGATTTTGCCGGCATACATGACGGCAACGCGGTCTGCGACATTCGCCACCACTCCCAAGTCATGGGTGATGAAAATGATTGATGTCTTGATTTTTGTTTGCAAATCCTTCATCAATTCCAGGATTTGCGCTTGGATCGTAACGTCAAGTGCTGTAGTCGGTTCATCCGCAATCAAAATATCTGGGTTGCAGCCCAAGGCGATTGCGATAACGATCCGTTGACGTTGTCCACCCGAAAATTGGTGGGGATACTGTTTCATTCTTTTGGCAGGATTCGGGATGCCTACAAGCTGCAACAATTCTTCAGCTTTTTTATAAGCTTCATCTTTGCTGATGTTTTGGTGCTTGATGATCGGCTCAGCGATTTGCTTGCCGATTTTTTGAGTCGGGTTCAAAGAAGTCATCGGATCTTGGAAAATCATTGCGATTTCTGAACCGCGGATTTTTTGCATTTCTTTCTCGGTTTTGTGGACTAAATCTTCGCCTTTGAACAAGATCTCTCCGTGTTCGATGTTGGCGTTGTTTGCCAACAGACGCATGATACTACGGCTAGTCACTGATTTACCAGAGCCGGATTCACCAACGATGGCTAATGTTTCACCCGGCTTCAGGTCAAAACTGACGCCACGGATAGCTTTTACTTTACCTGCATAGGTATCAAAAGTAATTTGTAGGTCTTTTACTTCCAATATATTTTCCATCTGGTTACCTCCTAATCTCTCATTTTTGGATCGAACGCGTCACGAAGTCCATCAGCCAATAAGTTGAAGCAAATCATGATGACGCTCATGATGCCGGCTGGATACCACATCAGATGCGGCAAGAAACGGAATGTTTTGTAGCCATCGTTGATCAATGTACCAAGCGATGCATTCGGAGCGGGAATACCGATACCGATAAAGCTCAGGAATGCTTCGAAGAAGATTGCCGATGGAATCGAGAACATAACTTGAATGATGATGACGCCAGCCAAGTTAGGCAGGATGTGCCTGAAGGCGATTTTCATCGGTGACTGGCCTAACGTACGGGCTGCCAAAATGTATTCTTGATTTTTCAGTTTTAATGTTTGCGCTCGTACGACACGCGCCATCGAAAGCCATTCAGTCAATGCCAGAGCAATGATGATGGAGCTGATGCCGGGCTTCAAAACAAGCAGCATCAAAATAACGACTACCAAGTTAGGCACGCCGGAAAGAATTTCCAGAATACGTTGCATGATATTATCTACTTTTCCGCCCAACCAGCCGGATGTCAGTCCATAGACAACGCCGAGTGTCAGGTTGAATAAGGCTGCCATGAAAGCAATAAACAAGGATACGCGGGTACCATACAGGATCCGCGACAACAAATCGCGTCCCAGGCTGTCCGTACCGAGGTAATAGTAAACATCCTCAGGAACGTTGGACGCCTCATACTTATCGATAACTACGCCATTCTGCTTCACGGTTCCGTTCAGACCGTTGATGTCGATGCCGGGAATCTTTGGTGGCATATTTGCGTACTGGACAGTTTGCGCATTCGGGTCATGCGGTGCGATGACAGGAGCCAACAAACTGGACATACTGATGATGATCAAGATGATCAAGCTAACCATCGCAACCTTGTTTTTCTTCAGACGGCGCCAAGAATCCGCCATGAAACTCAGGGAAGGTGCTGAGATTTTTTCTTTATCCTGCATACTTGATTCGGATGCCGATTCGAAAAGATCTTTCGTGATTGTCGGCATAGCTGAAGTATTGCGTAATTCATTCTCACTCATGCTTATTCCCCTCCTTCTGTAGCGACTCGGATACGAGGGTCGATGATACCATAAAGGATGTCAACCAACAAAATGACGATTACCAACATGGTCGAATACATCATCGTGACGCCCATGATTGTCGGATAATCATTCGTCAAGATGGATTTTACGAATTGTTCACCGATGCCAGGGATGGCAAAAATATTTTCAACAACCATCGAACCGGTCATCAAACCGACTGTCATCGGGCCAATGATGGTGACCAACGGAATCAGCGCATTACGGATACCGTGTTTGAATGCGACTTCCCAACGGCTCAGGCCTTTTGCCCGCGCGAGTTCTACATAATCGCTTCCCAATACATCAACCATTTCGGTTCGCATGAATCGGGCAGAGTCGGCCAGCGGCGAAATGCTCAACGCTATCGTTGGCAGAATCGAAGAGCGGAAGCCTTCATTCCACAAAGCGATCGGCAACACTTTCAACCAAACTCCGAATACCAATTGCAGAATAACAGCAAAAACAAAGTTAGGAATCGAACGGCCGACGATGGCTGTCAAAGTGGCAACGGTATCCACCCAAGTCCCTTGTCTCATCGCTGCGATCACACCCAGCACAATACCGAGGATCGTCCCTATAATAACTGCTTGAAGCCCTAATTGCATGGAGGGTCCTATTCTGCTGCTCAGCAAATCCGTAACCGGAGTATTGTTGAACTGGAATGAAACACCCATGTCTCCACGTAATAGTCCAAAAATGTAGACTGCGTATTGGACCAAAATCGGTTTATTCAGTCCATACTTCTCATTCATGATAAAAATTTGTTCCTCAGATAACTTGTCTTGGTTACTGTATGGTGTACCCGGCAAAGCTTTCATCAGAAAAAAAGTTATCGATGCAATCAAAAACAACGTAATTGCCATATATAAAATACGCTTGCCGATGTACTTTGCATAACTTTTCATCGTTTGTCATCCTCCATTATTTAGTTTTTTTGTAAATAGCACCTGATAGTATATCATATTTAAATATACAAAAAAGAAAATGAACACCAAATCAAATCATATTTTAATTGAGTTTTCTTTCTTTTTTTTGTACATTTAAAATTGAGAAAACAAAAAGGAGCCAAAATAAGTGAACTTCACAAAAAAAAACGCACTTGTCTCATTATTCATTTTTATATGTGCACTGGTTTATCAACTGATTAAATACGGATCCTTAAGCTGGACCGGAACATCCAACATCCTGTTTATGATAGCGGGGCTTTTGTTGATCATCGGTTTATCCGGACTTGTGTTGGCTTCAGGAAGTTTCGATTTCTTTCACTACAGCGTCAGAAAAACGCTCAGAAGAGAACCAAAGGAGGATGGCTTCAGGGAACCATTGAATCCGCAAGCTCTATCATCTTCTGTCGGGAAAAGTTATCAAAATGTCCTGACTATCGGTCTTTTGCTGTTGGGGATCAGCATTATCTGTCTCTGGGATTATATTTTATAAATAAAACATCCATCTGGCATGAATGTATGCCAGATGGATTTTTTATTGCCTTAATTAATCCACGTTCTGAGTGCCAGAATTTGAAGCCCATTTGTATGAGTAGTCAGCACCGACTAAGTGCTCACCCAAATCTGTGACATACGGTTTTTGCAGAACTGCATAAGAACGTTGATACAGAGGAGCGATACCCGCATCTTCCATCAAGATCTTTTCAGCTGCAAGCAGGCTAGCCCATCTTGCATCAAGGTCCGTCACGTTTGTGCGTGCTTCATCGATCAAAGCATCGTATTCAGCGTTGGAGTAACCGGATTTGTTGTTGCCGTTTTCTGTCTGGAACAATTCCAGGAAGTTGATCGGGTCAGCATAGTCAGCTCCCCATCCAGCTAATTCGATATCGTATTCGCCGGATGTATCAGCTTCAAGACGGACTTTGAAAGGTACATTACGCAAGGTAACAGTCAACCCAGGAAGGTTTGTCTGTAGTTGGCTTTGCAGGAACTCAGAAGAACGTTTCGCATTTTCTGTGTCATCGCTCAACAATTCCAAAGTGATGGATTCAACACCCAACTCAGCCAAGCCTTTTTCGAAGTATGTTTTAGCTTCTTCAGCATTGAATGTCAGAAGATCGCCATTTTGTTTACGGTAGTCTTCGCCAGTTGAAGGGTCCAAAGCAAGTTTTTCAGGAACCAATCCGTTTGCAGGGATGGAACCGTTCTGCAATACCACATCAGCGTACGCTTGTTTGTCGAAAGCCATAGCTAAAGCTTTACGGATGTTGGCATTTTGTAATGGTGTGCCTTCTCTTTGTTGGTTGAACTTCAAGTAGAATACAGAAGAAGTCGGCATTGTGTGGACTTCAGCATCGCCGGCTCTTTGTGCTACGTACTCACCAGTCAAGATCATGCGGTCGATTGCGTCTGTATCATACAGATTCAAGGCAGTGGAAGTCTCTTTGATGACTTCTACGTTGATTGCTTGTAATTTTACAGCATCTTTATCCCAGTACTCTGCATTTGGTTCGTACGTCCATGATAAGCTCGCTGCATCCCAGTTAGCTAAAACAAATGGTCCGTTGTACAATAAAGCATCGCTGCTTAATGCGTATTGGTCGCCTTGTTCTTCAACAAATGCTTGATTTTGAGGGAAGAACATAGCCAATGTCAAAAGATCTTTGAAGTATGGCACTGGAGAAGTCAATGTGATTTCCAGCGTTTTTTCATCGATTGCTTTGACGCCTAATTCTTCAGGAGCAACTTCGCCAGCCATGATTTCAGTTGCGTTAGCGATAACGCCGTCCATCATGTAAGAATATGAAGCAGCCGATGCAGGATCAACCAATTTGCGCCATGAATAAACAAAATCTGCTGCCGTTACAGGCTCACCGTTTGACCAGTTTGCTTCATCACGGATAGTGAAAGTGTAGACCAAGCCGTCTTCGCTGACTGTAGGATCTTCTGCTGCGATTCCTAATTCAACCGTTCCGTCCAAAGCTTGACGATACAGACCTTCGTTTACGTTGCTTAAAGCAGTAAACGCTACTGTATCTGTAGCCTGCACAGAATCCATTGTAGGGATTTCAGCGCTTTCAACCAGATTTAACACCTGCTCACTGCCGTTCGCACCTGCAGACTCTGATGAATCGGCCGTGCTTCCTTCTCCGCCACAAGCAGCTAATACTAGTGCAGAGCTTAAAGATAATAACACTAAAGATGAAAGTTTCTTGTTGCTCATATTTCTTTTCCCCCATTCCCTCTGTTTCTATAATTTCTATAGTAAGATTAATTATAGTTCTGACTGTTATTAAAATCAAGTTTGTGATTTTAATAAATTGATTAAAATCAGATTAACATATTCATATTTATCTATATATATGCAAAATATTATTATATTAGTTATATATTGAGAACCTGACATCGAATGTCAGAACATCCAAAAAATAGCGAAAGCGAAAACAAACGCTGTTAAATCGGCAAATACCAGCAACAAACATATGTTTATTAACAAACAATGATTTATTATATTAATATTGATATATTCGCATGATAAAGGTGCATTTAATCGTTCTCACAGGAAATCCATCGAATCTTCTGACTGAAGATCGGCTTCATACTGATTATCTGCGCATAAAACGGAAGTTGTATGGGCTTTGACAAGAATTTTTTCCATGAGGACAGCTTCTGGCATCGACTCCAAAAAGACTTGATTGTCTTCAACAAGGATAGCATATTTTCCCTTGTGTATCCTGAAAATGGTATCGCTTCGATTTCCGTTGAAAATGACGATATATTTTTTTTCAGAGTTTGTTAAGGAAAAGGCTACGATGTTGAAATTTTCGCTGAGCATCGTGAAATGGGCGTCAATTTCTTCGTGGGTATGCAGGCGGAAAAGATATTCACTCTTGCGCAAGGCAATCAACCCTTTCACGTAGGCTACTGACTTCTGGAACGTCGTCACCCGCTCCCATTCAAATTGATTGATTTCGTCGGGAGATTGGTAGCTATTGGCTACTCCGGCTTTTGTCCTCAAAAATTCCTGTCCGCCGTGGATAAAAGGAACACCTTGCGACAGCAGGACGATGCTCGTTGCCAAAGTATGCCTTTTGATACGCACCTCTTCACTGTCATCCGGATTGGACCGCAATAATTTATCGTAAAGCGTCAAGTTATCATGAGCTTCCACATACTGGATAACTTGTTCCGGATCGACATAACTGCTGTGGCTGGATAAATGCATGGCTCCCTTTATATTCCGGAGCAACAAATCTTCCAAATAATTTTTGCCGCTGATGAAGCCCCTGTCCTTTTCATCTCCAAAATCACTGCCTTTTAACGCTATCCTGATTGAATCGTTGAAGTGGGCAATTCTGGGCATCGCTTGCGCATTCCTCTGGGAAGCTTTTAAGTCCTCCGGGAGCGGCGTGCTCATTTCCCATCCCTCACCGATGATGATGATGGATGGATCGATTTTATCCAACGCTTCCCGGATCGCATTCATCGTGACCGAGTCATGGATTCCCATCAAATCGAAGCGGAAGCCATCAAGATGGTATTCTTTAGCCCAATATTTGACACTGTCAATGATGTATTTCCGCATCATATGCCTTTCCGAAGCCGTGTCATTCCCGACTCCAGTCCCATTCGCCAACGACCCATCTGCATTGTAACGGTAAAAATATCCCGGTACTGTCCTTTCCAAAGCTTGATCCTTTGGGTCATAGACGTGATTGTAGACGACGTCCATGATAACTCGCAAGCCGTTGTCATGCAATGTCCGGATCATCTGCTTCAATTCGAAAATCCTATTGAACGGATCGAAGGGATCCGTTGAGTAGGAGCCTTCCGGCACATTATAATTCAGCGGATCGTATCCCCAATTATATTGCGGTTCCGTCAAATTTGCTTCGTCCACTGTAGCGTAGTCGAACATCGGCAGAATCTGGATATGAGTGATCCCCAAATCGACCAGGTAATCCAAACCAGTTTTTCTGCCACTAGCATTCTGGGTGTTTTTCTCGGTAAGCCCCAGGAATTTCCCTTTGTTCACTATACCACTCGTTTCGGATATGGAAAAATCCCGGATGTGCAGTTCATAAATGATCGCCTCTTCCGGTAAACCAAAAGCAGGCAGCCGTTCTCCCCAACCGTCAGGATTCGTCCTATTCAAGTCTGCGATGACCGATTTCGTCCCGTTTACCGTCGTTGCCCGAGCATAGGGATCTACACTGATGGACTCGCGGTTATTCAAGAACAGAATCTTATATACATAAATGGTTCCGTGCTGATCACCGGGCAGATATGCTTCAAATATCCCTTTCGGCTTCTGCACCATCTCTATTTTCGTTGAAGGGCCCTTGAACGAATCGTCAGCATAAATCCATACCTCCACGGATTTTGCTGTAGGGGTCCATACCCTCAACAAAGTGCCCTCTTTTTCGTATAGCGCACCCAATTCGCCGTCATAAGAAAAGTAGTTGTCAAAATCATTTGATCGGACGAAAAGAAACATTTCCTTGTCGATTGTTTCTTTATCCCTTTTATCACTGAAGAGTTTTTCTAAATCATTGCTATCCAACCAACTCTGGAAGTCCTCGACCATGTTGCATCACCACCCATACCTAGTATACCAGCCAAGATTGATTGCTTTCCTGTCAAAAATAGTCTTTCTTCTTCAACCAGTAGACGGTTAAAAAGCAGATGAAAATCGTAAGCAAGCTAGTGATACCAAACGCCCAAGGGTGATTTTCAAAAGGCAAATCAACATTCATGCCCCAGAAACCGGCTATGATAGTCGGAATCGTCAGGACAATGGTGATCGAAGTCAAAACTTTCATGATGTTATTCAGATTGTTCGCGATTACGCTCGAAAAAACTTCGCTCAGCTGATCGATCATCTTACTTGATTCTGTGACCATCACCTCTGCCTGGCTGGAGATATCGATGATATCACGCAATAATTCCTGACTTTGCAAATCGTCGCCTAAGGAAGCATTCTGAATGGATTTCGTAATCAAGGGATGATTTTTGTTGATTGACGTTTCAAAATAAACCAAGCTTTTGTGAAGGGCGATCAAATTATAGAAATGTTCATTGTGGGTCGCACTGGTGATTTTTATTTGCAGATCTTCGATTGTACCGTCAATTTCTCTCAAATGGTGGACAAAACTTTTGGTCAGTTCCCATAAAATATACAGAATGATATGCTGCTGAGTTGTCGCCGGTTCATTTTTGAAAGACTCATTCTTCATGATGCGTGTCAAAAATGAAGGCGTCTCTTTGCAGATTGTGATCAATGTGTCATTGACCGTGATGATTGACAAAGGATATGTATGATATTCTGTAAATTTTTCCTGAACCGACCGCATTTTAGGGAAAAGGACGATAAGCAGATTGATCGAATCCCCGGACCCATTGTTGACTCTCTCTTGCCGGGGTATTTCATATTCATCCAATGAATCCAGGATATAATCCATCGGGATGCCAAAAGTACTCATCAAATCCGCGACGTCATCACTGTCCGGATTCTCCACATGTATCCATTCAGCCAATTTCCAATTCTTTGTTTGTGAATATACCCCTTTATCCGATAAGTTGAACGCTCTCATTCAAAACCACCTCTTACCCACCATAATCTAAGTGTTGTATTCTATAGGAATAGCATAACGTATTTTTATCAAAATGAAAGCAATAACCCTCTCGGTACGGTCTAAGTCGGTCAGAAAAAAATGCCCATCGAGAAAGAGCTGAAAACTACAAGTCGACGACGATTTCCTCCATAGTATAAGCCATTTCGATATAAGGATCTTCCGTGTACCAGTGTCGCGCACTGCCGAGACAGGCGCAATAGAAGGTAGTATCGTTCTCATGGAACATTTTACGGAAGTGGACATGGCCCATGACACTGTAAGCAATCGGATAGCGATCATAGACCTGCATATAGCTTTTGCTGCCCAGGAAAGCGTTGTAGTAATCATAGACCTTATGCGGAAGCGGGATAACGAACTGCGGATGTGTTACAACATGTGTCTGCATGATTATTTTCCGGTTGCTGACTCTTTTCAGGTCATTTTCCAGTTCAGCCAGCATCTCTGCAGCAACAGTACGATCATCTTTTTCCCAATGCACATAACGGCGGTCATTCCATCCGCCGACTTTTAGTTTTTTTCTTGAAAATTCTTCTATCGTATAGCTATCACTGGCGAAGCCATAATCATACCAGCCTGGGTTCCCCACTACTGCCCATTCATCCCCGATAAGAAACGGATTTCCGACAGGATTCTCATCCCGCTGCTTGAACAACTGATAGATGCGGTCCGTATCCTCTTCGTGATTGCGGATGGACCAGAAATCATGGTTTCCGGGCACGAATTGGATTTTCGAAACGTTGTGATCACGCATACGATCGAGGAAAGCGAAGGTATCATGGTAATCGGAAGACACATCACCAGCCAACAAAAGCAGGTCGATTTCTTGATTATAGAGCAATTCCGCCAAGAGATGATCATAGGTTTGACCCGGCGCCAGCCTTTTTGCGTTCGAATCGATATGCAGATCCGACAATACGCCAATTTTCACGTCCTCAACCCCCTTTTTTAATTAAAAAAGCGAAGTTGCATATCAGATTATCTGAGTTGCAACTCCGCCCTTTTGCAGTGATTAGTTTGAGAATGCTTCCGTTAATGGTGGCACTACTTGTTTTTTGCGTGAAACAACGCCTGGAAGCAACGCAACGTTATCGATCAATGAGACACCGAATGCTGACGCGACTGTGTCCAAATGCGAGCCTACAGCCAATAAGGCCGAATCGCTGTCGATGATGTTTGTCACCACCAACAAGAAGACGTCGTAACCTTGAACAGCGTTTTCTGTTTCCATGGCAGTGACCAACTCATCTTTTCTGTTCAGCACATCTTCGACGTCGACCGTGTTAACCTGTGCGATGCGCACGTTTTTAGCGCCCATCGGGAATGATTTTGCGTCCAAAGTCAACAATTCTGCGATCGACTTGTCGTCCAAATTCGTTCCGGCTTTCAGCATCGCCAAGCCATATTCCTGCAAAGAGACACCGGCGATTTCAGTCAAGGCTGCTGCCGCTGCTTCATCTTCCGGCGTGCAAGTCGGAGATTTGAACAATAGCGTATCGGAAATGATGGCAGAAAGCATCAAGCCAGCGATATCGGCTGGGATCGCGATATTCTTTTCCTGGAACATTTTATACAGGATTGTATTTGTGCAACCGACAGGCTCTGCACGGTAATACAACGGGTTGGCTGTTTCGAAGTTCGCGATGCGGTGGTGATCCACTACGGCATAGACTTCAACATCCTTGATGTCACTGACGCTTTGCTGCGCTTCGTTATGATCGACCAAAGCGACCGTATCCGTTTCGTTTGCAGCAGCCTTGATGACACGTGGGGCGTCTATCTTGAATTGATTCAGCGCATAGATTGTTTCTTCGCTTGGCAGACCTAGAGCCACAGCTTCTGCCTCGATTCCATTGTGATTCAGATAGTAGGCGTATGCGATAGCGGATGTAATCGCATCCGTATCCGGATTCTGGTGTCCAAAAACTAATAGTTTGTTCATTTAATTCACTCTCTCTTCCATTATCTTAATTTATCATAATAAAAAAGGAAGAAAAGAGCAATGGCAATTCTCTTTTCTCCCTTGAAAAAATAGTATTATTTTACAGATCCAAATAACCTTTGTAATCTTCCGTATGCAACAGTTTTCTTGCATTCTCGACTCGTTCTGCGGTCGGCGGATCGATTCCCTCCAACTGATAAGGGATGCCCAATGTTTGCCACTTATAGACGCCCATTTTATGGTAAGGCAGAACCTCTACTTTGACGATGTTTTTCAATGTTTTCAGAAAAGCATCCAAACGGATCAAGAATTCATCGTAATCGGTACGTTCCGGAATCAGAACATGACGGACCCAAATCGGTTTGTTGATTTCCGACAAATATTTTGCCAGTTCGATGATGCTTTCATTCGGCCACATTGTCAGTTCTTTGTGTTTCTGACTATCGATGTGTTTGATGTCCAGCAGAATCAAATCCGTCACAGCCAATAATTTATTGAATTGGCTGAAGAATGGTTCATCATAAGTGAACGGCAAGCCACAAGTATCCAGTGTTGTATGTACACCTTGCGCTTTGGCTTTCGTGAATAATTCAATCAAGAAGTCGATCTGCAGCAACGGTTCGCCTCCGCTGACGGTAATGCCGCCTTTTTGCCCCCAGAATGGCTTGTATTGCAGAGCCATATCGAGCAACTCATCACTTGTCATTTCATTGCCGCCACCGATGTTCCATGTGTCCGGGTTGTGGCAGAATTGGCAACGCATGCGGCAGCCTTGCATAAATATAATAAAACGGATTCCGGGTCCATCAACGGAACCGAAACTCTCTGTTGAATGCACAAATCCTTTTAAAGGTTCAGTCATTTCGAAAACTCCTCTATCATTTATTTCTTAACCTCATTGTATCTTTCATAAGGAATATTTCCTATCAAAAAGAGCGATTTTTCGCTCCCTTTGATAGAAAACGGATGAATCAAATGATCCATCCGTTTAATTTTATACGATTAATATGCAGGGTGAAACAAATTACATCATTTCGTGCATTGTACGGTTGATTACGTCCATTTGTTGTTCACGAGTCAACTTGATGAAGTTAACAGCGTATCCGGAAACACGGATCGTCAATTGCGGATAGTTTTCAGGATGATCCATTGCATCAAGCAATGTTTCACGGTTGAATACGTTGACGTTCAAGTGATGGCCACCTTTAGCGATGTATCCATCCAACATTGTTGCAAGGTTGTCTTTTTGTACTTCCTCTTCGCGTCCCAATGCTTTAGGGATGATCGAGAATGTATTGGAGATACCGTCCAATGAATATTTGTAAGGGATCTTAGCAACTGAAGACAAGCTTGCCAAAGCGCCGTGTGTATCTCTTCCGTGCATTGGGTTAGCACCAGGTGCGAATGGTTCGCCGGCTTTACGTCCGTCTGGCGTGCTACCAGTTTTCTTACCATATACCACGTTTGAAGTGATCGTAAGAATAGAAGTTGTCGGGATTGAGTTGCGGTATGTTTGATGTTTCTTAACTTTGCCCATGTATTGTTTCAACAAGTCGATACCGATTTGGTCAGCGCGATCATCATTGTTACCGTATTTAGGGAAGTCGCCTTCGATTTCGAAGTCAATCGCAATGCCATTTTCGTCGCGGATAGGTTTAACTTTCGCGTATTTGATAGCTGAAAGTGAATCGATCGTCACTGAGAAACCAGCGACACCAGTCGCCAATGTGCGGACAACGTGTGTATCATGTAACGCCATTTCTAATGATTCGTAAGAATATTTATCGTGCATATAGTGGATAACGTTCAATGTATTCACATACAAAGCTACGATCCAGTCCATCATAACATCGAATTTTTCCATTACTTCATCATAATCAAGGTATTCTGAAGTGATTGGTTGCAATTTTGGTCCGACTTGTTTTTTCTTCGTTTCGTCAACCCCACCGTTGATAGCGTAAAGCAATGTTTTGGCCAAGTTAGCACGCGCTCCGAAGAATTGCATTTGTTTCCCGATTCTCATTGCGGAAACGCAGCATGCGATGCCGTAGTCGTCGCCCCATTCAAGGCTCATGATGTCATCATTTTCGTATTGGATTGCGCTTGTTTCGATAGACATTTTAGCACAGTATTTCTTGAATCCTTCAGGCAATTTAGTTGACCAAAGGACTGTCAAGTTAGGTTCTGGAGCAGCTCCCAAGTTAGTCAATGTGTTCAAGAAACGGAAGCTTGATTTTGTAACCATGGAGCGTCCGTCATGTGCCATACCTGCGATTGCTTCAGTAACCCATTGAGGATCCCCTGAGTACAATTCTTGATATTCTGGCGTACGTGCAAATTTGATCATACGTAATTTCATTACGAAGTGGTCAACGATTTCTTGTGCTTCTTCTTCTGTCAATGTTCCGTTTTCCAAATCGCGTTGGATATAGATATCCAAGAAAGTTGAAGTACGGCCTAATGACATTGCAGCACCGTTTTGTTGTTTAACAGCTGCCAAATAACCGAAGTATAACCATTGGAAAGCTTCTTTAGCGTTTGTAGCTGGTTTGGAAATATCGAAACCGTAGATGTTTCCCAATTCTTTCAATTCTTTCAAAGCGCGGTATTGTTCGCTGAACTCTTCTCTCAAACGGATGATTTCTTCAGTCATTGTGCCGTCGCCGATCTTAGCGAATTCTTTCAGTTTGTCTTGCATCAGGTAGTCCACACCATACAAAGCAACACGACGGTAATCGCCGATGATGCGTCCGCGGCCATAAGCATCCGGTAAGCCTGTGATGACGCCGGTTGTTCTTGCTGCGCGCATTTCTGGAGTGTAAGCGTCAAATACGCCTTGGTTATGTGTTTTTCTGTAATCACGGAAGATCATTGAAACTTCTGGATCAACTTTGTAGCCAGCTTCTTCACAAGCCTGTTCGCTCATACGGATACCGCCGAAAGGCATCAAGCTGCGTTTAAGTGGTTTTTCAGTCTGGAAACCAACAATTTGCTCTTTTTCTTTATTCAAGTAACCCGCTGCATGTGATGTGATGGAAGAGACAACTTTTGTATCCATATCCAATACGCCGCCAGCTTCTCTTTCTTGTTTTGTAAGATCCATTACTTGATCCCATAATTGAGTAGTGGTTTCAGTAGGACCAGCCAAGAAACTTTCGTCGCCTGTATATTCAGAGAAGTTGTTGATGATGAAGTCTCTTACGTCGACTTCTTCTTTCCAAGTTTTACCTTTAAAACCTTGCCATTGTTCCATTATATGTTCCTCCTATAAAGTACCCTCACATTGTGATGTGTGTAACAGGTTTCTACACGACCATTATAACACGTACAGATAAAAGTGCAACAACTATCAATCTTTTTTCCGAACTTTTTATGTTAATTGAAATAAAAATTTTTAAACCTTGTTATGTAGGGATTTTAAAAAGAAGATTTAAGATTAAAGCTTCTGATTAGTTAGTGAAATCTTTGTTTTGACCTAAAATCTGTTTCATAAAAAAACGGAAACTGTACTATTACACAGTTTCCGTTTTGATATTTTGTTTATAACAGAAAATTAGGAAATTCTAATTTGTGAAAAATCAAACTCTTTTTCGATATCCGATACTTCGCCATCGGTCTTCTCGTTGATTGCGAAGCTGCCGTTGGAATATCTCGGACTGAATGGCGTTTCTTTGCTTTCCACCATAATCGTCTTGCCGTTGCTCGTTCGGATTGCATAATGATTAGGGATAGATAGATTGCAATCCATAAAAATGATGCGGTGCGGCTTGGCCTTCAGCTCCTTCAGAAGCATCAACCCTCGTTTTGCTCGACCCAAAATCGGAACTTCTCCGGATTTGAATTTTTTGATGTTCCCTCTTTGCGTAAGCACAAGAATCGGGAATTCATCATCACCTTCTTTAAATGCGGCTCCCCCTACTACAGAATCTCCTTCTTTCAGGTTAATGGACTTAACGCCGCTGGCACGCGTTCCGATGATGCCCACCTCGCTGACGGCGTATCGCAAACTGAATCCGAAATGCGTCACCAACAGAACATCGTAATTTTGCTTATCCTCCAGACGTTGGATGGAAACGATCGTATCGGTCTCGCTCTTCATCTTCATGGCGACTGCCTTTTTATTCCTGTAACCACGGAAAGTCCGGAAATCGCTCATCAGTGTCTGTTTGATGTAGCCTTCTTTTGATACGAAAAGAATGGTACCGGTTGGCTCACCGTTGTTCGGAATCATTTCCACACTGATGATTTTCTCTTCCGAAGCGAAGGGAATGTTTTGCGAGATATGATGGCCCGTATCTTTCCATTTCAACTCCGGCAACTCATGTACCGGGAAATGGAAATAGTCCCCCTTGTTGGTGAACATCACGATGGCATCCAGGGTCGAAGCTTTCCCGACAAAAAGCGGCTTATCTCCTTCGCGTAATCCGATTTCTTCGATTGTCGACGCTCCAAAAGAACGCAGGCTGGTACGCTTGTAATAGCCTTCTTTAGTGATTACGACAATGACTTCTTCTATCGGCACCAACACTTCCGTATCGATTTTAATTTCCTCGATCTCATGCTGGATTGTAGTCCTGCGAGGGTTAGCGTATTGCTTTTTGACCGTGGCAAGCTCATTTTTCATCACAGCGTACAACGTTTTTTCTTGCTTCAGAATTTCATGGTACGTCGCAATCTGCTCATTCAGTTCCAACTTTTCGTTTTGCAGGGCGGTGATATCCGTGTTGGATAACCGGTACAATTGTAACGAAACGATAGCTTCCGCTTGTGCTTCCGAAAAAGCATATTGCCTCATCAGATTCTGTTTTGAGTCCTTTTTGTCTTTGCTGTCACGAATCAATTGAATGACTTCATCAAGGATCGAAATGACTCTGATTAATGCATCCACAATGTGCAGGCGCGTCTCTGCCTTCTTCAGGTTATAATTCGTCCTGCGGGTGATGACGACTTTCTGATGTCGGATATAGGCCTTTAGTATTTGGTGCAACCCGACCTGCATCGGACGACGTTCATCGATAGCGACCATATTGAAATTGTAGTTGACTTGCAGATCCGTATTTTTGAGCAGATAATTTAGAATCCCCTCTGCATTGGCCTCTTTTTTCAGCTCAACGACAATCTGCAGTCCCGAGCGATCCGATTCATCCCGCACTTCAGCGATTCCTTCGATTTTACGGTTAATACGAATTTCATCCATCCGCTTCACAAGCGTCGCTTTATTGACGTCATAAGGAATTTCCGAAATGACGATCTGGTGTTTGCCGCCACGAATGTTCTCTATGGAAGTTCGCGAGCGGACAACAACTTTGCCTTTTCCGGTTCTGTATGCATCCTGCAAGCCTTCCAACCCCTGAATGATTGCTCCGGTAGGGAAGTCAGGTCCTTTAACATATTTCATAAGCGCTTTGAGCTCCGCATCAGGATGATCAATCAGGTGCAAAGTTGCATCGATGACTTCGCCTAAATTATGCGGTGGGATATCGGTTGCATACCCTGCGGAAATGCCGGTAGCGCCGTTCACCAAGAGATTCGGATATCTGGCAGGCAACACGGTAGGTTCCTGATCGGTATCGTCGAAGTTCAGTACAAAGTCTACTGTTTCTTTATCGATATCGCGTAGCAATTCTGCAGAAATTTTCGAAAGGCGTGCTTCGGTATACCGCATCGCTGCAGCTGAATCGCCATCCATACTTCCGTTATTGCCGTGCATTTCGACCAATACTTCCCGCATCTTCCAATCCTGACTCAAACGGACCATCGCTTCATAGACACTGGAATCGCCATGTGGATGGTAATTACCGATGACATTTCCGACAGTTTTAGCTGATTTTCGGAAGCCTTTTTCTGAAGTGTTCCCGGCAACATCCATCGCATAAAGAATCCGTCTTTGGACAGGTTTCAGTCCATCGCGGATATCAGGCAAAGCACGATCTTGGATGATGTACTTCGAATAGCGTCCGAAACGATCTCCCATTACGTTTTCAAGCATCAGCTCTTTAATTTCCAGATTATCCACTATTGTTCACCACTTTCAAAATCTAACGATATCTGCTCCATGTCGTGAGCGGTCTGTTGACCAGAAGACGCTTTTTTAACTTTATCTTGAAGCTGCGTCTGTCCGCTATCGGAAGTCGGTGCAAGGTCTTGCTCCAAAATGCTCTTATCATCGGCCATCGAAAATTCGACATGCTTCTCGATCCATTTCCTTCGCGGTTCGACTTTGTTCCCCATCAGTGTCGTAACCCGGCGCTCAGCTTGGGCCTTGTCGTCGATGAGAACCCGGATCAACGTTCTGGTTTCAGGGTCCATTGTAGTATCCCATAGCTGATCCGCGTTCATTTCTCCAAGCCCTTTATAGCGTTGCAAGATGTAGCCCTTACCGATGATGTCGATTTTTTCCTGAAGCTCCTTTTCGGTCCATGCGTATTCGATTTTTTCGTTTTTGCCGAAGCCCTTGGATATTTTATATAGGGGCGGTTGCGCCAGATAAATTTTCCCGGCTTCCAGCAGCGGTTTCATGTATCGATAGAAGAAAGTCAGCAACAGGATCTGAATGTGCGCACCATCCGTGTCCGCATCGGTCATGATGATAATTTTGTCATAATTGCAATCCTCGATATCAAAATCCGCCCCGACGCCTGCGCCTACTGTGTAGATGATCGTGTTGATTTCCTCGTTCTTCAGTATATCCTGCATGCTCGCGCGTTCGGTATTGATGACTTTCCCACGCAGCGGGAGGATCGCCTGGAACTTGCGGTCGCGTCCTTGTTTGGCGGACCCGCCGGCGGAATCACCCTCGACTAGGTATAGTTCGTTCTTTTTCGGATTTTTGCTTTGGGCAGGTGTCAACTTGCCGGACAACAGTGATTCGTTTTTTTGGCGTTTTTTGCCATTTCGCGTCTCTTCACGGGCTTTTCGCGCTGCGTTTCTGGCCTCTCTGGCTTTGAGGGATTTCCTGGCAAGCATTTGGGCTGTTTCGCCATTCTCGGTCAGATAGATGCTTAATTTTTCGCTGATGAGGCCATCAACGGCGGCCCGCGCTTGTGGTGTGCCTAATTTCTCTTTCGTTTGGCCTTCGAATTGCAGCAGGTTTTCTGGAACGCGCAAGGACAACACTGCCGAAAGGCCTTCACGGACATCACTGCCTTCAAGATTCTTCTCCTTCTCTTTGATCAGGTTCATCTTCCGGGCGTATTCGTTGAAGGCTTTGGTGATGGCTGTCTTCGCACCGGTTTCGTGGGTGCCGCCATCCTTAGTGCGGACGTTGTTGACGAAAGACAAAATCGTCTCCGAATAACCATCGTTATACTGGAAGGAAAATTCAATTTCAATCCCATCTGCTTCTCCACTGAAATACACGACATCATGCAGTGTATCTTTTTCTTCATTTAAGTAAGCAACGAATTCCTTGATTCCTTCTTCGAAGTAAAAAGTATCGCTTTGTTCCGTCCGTTCATCTTTCAGCGTGATGGTCAAACCTTTCAATAAAAAGGCTGATTCCCTGAACCGCTCCGCCAAAACCTCATAGGATAGTTGCGCTGTTCCGAAAACTTCCTTGTCGGGTAAAAAGTGAATCGAAGAGCCTGAACCTTTTGCAGCACTTTTTGCCTTAGTCAATTTACTGGCAGGTTTCCCGCCATCCTTGAATTTCATCGTATAGACTGTGCTCTCTCGGATGACGGACACTTCCAGCCACTCGGACAGGGCATTGACGACACTTGCACCCACTCCATGGAGGCCTCCTGAAGTTTTGTAGCCTCCTTGACCGAATTTGCCACCAGCATGCAACACTGTGAAAATGACTTGGATGGTTGGTACACCTGAAGCATGAAACCCAGTCGGCATACCGCGGCCATTATCTTTGACACTAATGCTTTGGTCTTTGTGGATCGTGATATCGATTTTATCGGCAAACCCCGATAAAGCCTCGTCAACTGCATTGTCGACTATTTCATATACTAAATGATGCAGTCCACGTGCGTCGGTCGAACCGATATACATACCTGGCCGTTTCCTGACTGCTTCAAGTCCTTCCAACACTTGGATGGAGTCGTCATTGTATTTATTCTCATTATTTTGTGCCATAAAAAAACTCCTTCATCTCTGTTCTGAACCGAACATCTATTCTATCATACTGTATAATTTTCACTTTGAAAAGTATTAAAAATAAGACAGAATTCTGCCTCCTATAGGAAAAATGTCGATTAAATGGTAAAATGAACTGGAATTGTTTTATATTGGAGTTTTAAACTAGGAGTGAAGTGAGAATGACAGCAGTCGTCATCGTCCTAGCCTATCTTTTGGGTTCTATCCCTTCAGGCATTTGGATTGGAAAATATTTTTATCATACAGACATCCGCACATACGGCAGCGGGAACAGCGGAACCACGAACACCTTCCGCGTTTTAGGGAAAAAAGCCGGTACAATCGTCTTGATCATGGACATGCTGAAAGGCTCGGCGGCAACTTTACTGCCGATATGGTTAGGGGCCGAAATTCACCCTTTGCTGGCCGGTGTTGTGGCAGCATTAGGGCATACTTATCCCCTTTTTGCGGGATTCAAAGGCGGTAAGGCAGTCGCTACAAGCGGCGGTATCATTTTGGCTTACAACCCCCTTTTTTTTACAGAAGTGATCATCGCTTTCGTCATCTATCTTTATTTCTCCAGAATGGTCAGCTTGTCCAGCATATTGGTCTGTTTTACGGCAATCTTCCTTTCCTTCTTTTTTAAGGATTGGCCGTTGACGATTGTTACGATCCTTCTGACGATTTTCATCATCTATCGTCACCGTTCCAACATTTACCGGATCAAGAATGGGACGGAAAGCAAAGTACCTTTCGGCTACAAATCAAAGAGCGTCAAAGAATAAAAGAATAAGGCAGGACCGTAAATCGTTGCTGATTTACGGTCCTGCCTTTTTAGTGTAACTAGGCAACGATTTAGAAGAACGCGACCCTATGGACATAATAACGTTTATTTCCTGGTTCAAGTGATTGGATGGCTGTTTTCCGTTCCAACGCCCCATCCGAATCCGACCTGTCAGCCAATCCGCACCAAGGTTCCAAACAGACGTAAGTTGCGTCTTGCTGCGGCTTCGTCCAAATACCTAAGTAATCAAAATCTTCATAGGACAGTATAACTCCGTGCTCGCCTTTATTAGATGCCAACGTCACCGTCGTCGGTTCCGGCGTTTTCAAAATAATGGCATCATTCAGGAATAGTTCTCTTTGCAGCGGGAAATTGTTCTGATCCACTTCAAGTGCTTTGTTTGCGGATAGATACGGCCCTTCCAGCAAGAAGCGCTCTCGGGAAGTTTCAGGAGTCATCTTGATGTAATAATCTTCTAATGTCTCACCCTCTGTCAACGGCACGTTGAAGCCTGGATGCCCCCCAATCGAATAGTACATCGTATTTTCATCAAGATTCTTCACCTTGTAAATGACGGACAACTGGTTCTCGAACAATTGATAAGTCAACTGCAATTCAAACAAAAATGGATAAACATCTTTGAAGTGACCGTTCGGCGCAAGAATGAATGTAATACTGTCAGTCAGGCGCTCATGCACTGAAAATTTCGAGTCGCGGGCAAAACCGTGTTGCCCCATTGGGTAAGTATTACCTTTATATCGGAAGGAGTCCTCCTTCAGGCGTCCTACGAAAGGAAATAGAACAGGGGCATGTCTGTTCCAAACTTTCTCATCAGCTTGCCAAATATATTCGATACCAGTTTTCTTTGCGACTACACTGGATATTTCTGCACCTTTATCCTTTACGGTTACTATAAGGTGCTCATTTTCGATTACAAACTCCATGACATTTCCCCCTAGTTTGGCTTTACACCAATTTGGTTACTGATCATTTCTTTGATACAAAGCCTTTTTTAAAGCATCAAGCAATTCTGGAGAAACGACTCTGATGAATGTCCCCTTCATGCCGAGCGATCTCGTCTCGAGAATACCGGCTGATTCCAGCTTCCTTAAAGCATTCACAATCACGGAGCGCGTTATATTTTTTTCTTCCGCAATTTTCGATGCGGTGATGCGTTCCTCTAAGGATGGAAAACTCTCAAAAATAGCTTTGACTGCTTCGAGTTCGCTAAAAGACAAGGATTTTATTGCAATTTGGATCAGTGTCGTCACTCTTGTTGCCTCTTCCGTACGCAAATTGATGCTATGCAGCAACTCAATGCCGATTACGGTGGCCCCGTGTTCGGCAAGAATCAAATCGCTGCTGTCAAAAGCCGGAAACATACGTGCCAAAATCAAACTACCCAAACGCTTTCCGGAAGCAAAAATCGGAACGATTGTTGTGACACCTGTAATAAACAAATCTCTGCTCTCAATCGGAAAGGCAGTGAAATCAGATTCAATGCCGATGTTCGCGGTCGTTTGAAATAAAGCAGAGAGATTTTGGGCATACTGTTCCGGAAATTTCTTATCCTCCAGCATTTGTTTGATGCGGATATTGTTGATATCGGTCGCCTCGCTGTAGCCCAATAGATTTCCGGATAGATCGATCAGATACGTGTTGGCTCTTAAAATATCACCAAGAACGCTTGCCATTTCCGTAAAAGGTAATGCTGTCGCTTCGCCGCTCACAGTGACAAACCCACCCTCTTTTTGAAGCATGTGGTTGATCCTTCTCAACTTTTCTAATAATTCGTCCATGTTTCCCCCCCATACGATCATCCATCAGAAAATATCCACAAGGTTTATCCATCCTGAAGGGGATTATTTATGCTTAAAGGATATATCTTCTTAAATCTTTATTTTCTACGATTTTCTCAAGTTTTTCATCGACATAATGTTCTGTTATGGTAATTTCTGTACCTGGTATTTCGGAAGCTTCGAACAACAAATCCTCCAATAATTTTTCCATGATCGTATGCAGCCGTCTAGCTCCGATGTTATCGGTTTCCTGGTTAACCTCAGTCGCGATGGCAGCCATGTTCCGGATAGCTTCCTGGGTGAAAGTGATAGCGACGTCTTCAGTTGCCAACAACGCAGTGTACTGCTTTAGCATTGCATTATTGGGTTCAGTTAGGATCCTGACGAAGTCATCTTCCGTAAGGTCATTTAATTCCACGCGGATCGGGAAACGACCTTGCAGTTCCGGGATGAGATCGCTCGGCTTGGAAACATGGAACGCGCCGGATGCGATGAAGAGGATGTGATCTGTTTGGAGTGTCCCATACTTGGTGGAAACCTGGCTCCCTTCGACAATCGGAAGGATATCCCGTTGCACACCTTCCCGCGACACTTCACCTGAATTTTGTGATTTGGAAGTGATCTTATCGATTTCATCGATGAAAATGATGCCGTTGGTTTCGGCCAACTTCAAAGCTTCCTGCGAAATATCATCCTTGTTGACCAGTTTGTCGGTTTCCTCCTGCACAAGTACCTCGATAGCATCTTCGACCAAAAGCGTCCGCTGGATTTTCTTTTTCGGCGTCATGGATTCGAATGCAGACTGCAGCATCATCATTTGTTCGTTGTTTCCGCCGCCACCTAAGGGATTTGCTTGTTTTTCCTCCACTTTTATGGAGACTTCACGCTTATTCAGAAGTCCTTTACGCAATTGTTCAATGATTTCCGCTCTGCTCTTGGCTATTTCGGCGGTCACTTCTTCAACTTCTTCTTCCTGATTTTCCGGCAGAGGCATCCCTAGATTTTTGAACATGTTTTGCCAGTCATTCATGCCTTCCTGTTTGGGCTTCGCCTTTTTGATCCCCGGCTTCATGACTTTGGCAAGGCGTTCCAAAGCAGCCTCATAGGCTTTGGCATACACATCGCCGCGTTTTTGCTTTTCGACGATCTGGATGGCGTTCTCCATCAGATCGCGGACCATCGATTCGACGTCGCGGCCGACATAGCCGACCTCTGTGAATTTAGTGGCCTCGACCTTGACGAAGGGTGCTTCGACCAATAAGGCCAAGCGTCTCGCCAGCTCGGTCTTTCCTACCCCGGTCGGCCCGATCATCAGAATATTTTTCGGCGTCACTTCTTTTTGCATATCGGCATCCAATTTTTGTCTCCGGTAGCGATTCCGCAAAGCGACAGCGATTGCTTTTTTTGCGGCATCCTGGCCGATGATATAACGATCGAGCTCCTTAACGATTTCTCTGGGTGTTCTGTTGTGCTGTTCCTTCATTATATTAGCCACCTATCTAAAATTCTTCAACAATGATGTTGTCGTTAGTAAATACGCAGATTTCTGAGGCGATTTTGAGGCTTTCGTAGGCGATTTCCTTAGCGGAAAGATCGGAGCCTCTTCTTTTCAGCGCTCTTGCTGCAGCCAAGGCATAATTTCCGCCCGATCCGATCGTCAGGATGCCATCATCCGGTTCGATGACTTCCCCACTTCCGGAAACAAGCAGCATCTGTTCCTTGTTCATGACGATCAACAACGCCTCCAGTTTCTGAAGAGCGCGATCTCCCCGCCATTCTTTAGCCACCTCAATGGAGGCGCGCAGCAAGTTTCCTTTGTACTGATTCAGTTTCTCTTCAAATTTGTCCTCAAGGGTGAACGCATCCGCTACGCCGCCTGCGAAACCGACGATGACTTCATCATGATAGATGCGTCTGATTTTTTTTGCGGTCCCTTTCATGATGACGGATTCCCCCATCGTCACCTGGCCATCACCCGCCATGGCTGAACGTCCGTTGTGCTGCACTGCGCAGATTGTTGTCATTTGTTATTCCCCCTGTTTTTTGCTGTCCCGTTTCGCCCGTGGATGGAATTTATTGTAATTCCTTTGGAGGGCATCTTTCGTTACATGCGTGTATATTTGCGTGGAAGACAGACTGGCATGTCCTAAAAGTTCCTGGACTGTCCGCATATCTGCTCCGTTGTTCAACATATCGGTCGCAAACGTATGCCGCAGCATATGCGGATGCAATGTACCGGTCAATCCGGTTTTTTTCATGATCTGTTTTAATATGTATTCAATACCGCCTGCCGTGAGCGGATCACCCAAGCGGCTCACAAAGAGATAATCGTGATTGCGTTGGTGTTTAGCCATCAATTCTGTCCGGGTCATTTCCAGATATTCCTGAATGGCAGCGGCGGCATAATGGCCGAAGGGCACATAACGTTCTTTGTTTCCTTTTCCGAAAATTAAAATGACACCCAATTCGAAGGAAACATCCTGTAACTTGATGTTCTTGCACTCGCTCACACGGATTCCGGTCGCATAAAACAATTCCACCAGCGCTCGGTTCCGATAGTCAAGCATTTCCGTCCCTTCGGCTGCGCGCAATAGTTTTTCCAACTCTTCTTCGTATAAGTACTGCGGCAAACGCAATTGCTTTTTCTTGAATGAGATATAGGATAAAGGGTTTTCATCAAGAAGGTCATTGCGGATCAGGAAGTGATAGAATCCCCTCAGGCTGGACAAGGTGCGCGAAATCGTATTCCGACTCAGTTTTTGTTCGTCCAAAAAACTCAAATACAGTCGGACATCATACAATTTCACCGCCAGCAAATTGCTGGTTCCACTTTCCTCAAGAAAGGATTCAAATTTTTTCAGGTCAAACAGATAGGCCTTGACGGTTTCGTCGGAATAGCGCCTCTCGATAGCCAAATATTTTATGAAACGATCGATTAATTCTTGATTAGACAAAAAAATCCCCCCAACATCTTATGACTAAATTTATCACAATGTTGGAGAGATTTCAACGTAAGTTGGCGAACTTAAATCGTTTGCACGAATTCGTCCAGGGCAGCCAATGCTTTATCGGCTATCATCTGGTTTTTGAGCTGTTTATCGCGGATTTTCTTGCCGCCTAAAGGTTCAATGATGCCGAAGTTGGCGTTCATCGGTTGGAAATGTTTGCTGTCTGTATTTGTGATGTAGTGGGACATCGCACCGATCATCGTCTCTTTCGGGAAGACAACACATTCCTGTCCGCTCGCCATTCTGGCGGCATTGAGGCCAGCCAACAGCCCGCTTGCAGCACTCTCGACATATCCTTCAACTCCGGTCATCTGGCCGGCAAAGAACAGGTCGTCGCGTTTTTGGCTCTGATAGGTGGCGCGCAGGATTTTTGGAGAGTTCAGGAACGTATTCCGATGCATGACTCCGTAACGTACAATCTCAACATTTTCCAACCCCGGGATCATTCGCAGGATCCGTTTCTGCTCTCCCCATTTCAGGTGAGTCTGGAATCCGACAATGTTATATAGGGATCCGGCAGCATTGTCCTGACGGAGCTGCACAACTGCATAGGGAATCTTTCCAGTCTTCGGATCTTCCAGTCCGACCGGTTTCATCGGACCGAACAGCAACGTTTTTTCACCTCTTGAGGCCATCACTTCGAATGGCATGCACCCATCGAAATATTTTTCTTCCTCGAATTCTTTCAACGGGGCTACTTCAGCCGTAATCAGTTCATGATAGAAGTTTTCGAATTCCTCTTTGGTCATCGGACAGTTCAGGTAGGCGGCTTCACCTTTGTCATAACGCGACTTCAAGTAAACCTTCTCCATATTGATGCTGTCTTTTTCCAACACCGGTGCGGCGGCATCATAGAAGTACAATCCTTCCGTTTCAATGAAATGTTGGATCGATTGGCTTAATGGTTCCGAAGTCAAAGGGCCAGTCGCTACCACCGTGATCCCTTCAGGCAATTCCGTCAGCTCATCCAGATGGATTGTGATATTGGGATGTTCTTCCAATGCTTTCGTAACATAAGCTGAAAAATTTTCTCGATCGACCGCCAAAGCGCCGCCCGCAGGAAGCGCGGTCGCATCAGCCGCTTGGATGATGAGGGAATTCAGATGACGCATTTCTTCCTTTATCAATCCGGCGGCGTTCGTGACTTGATTCGCCCGCAGTGAATTGGTACAGACCAATTCCGCGAAGCCTGAAGTATGGTGGGCAGGCGTCATCTTTTTGGGCCTCATCTCATAGAGATCGACTTGGATACCCTGCTCCGCTATTTGAAAAGCCGCTTCGCTTCCGGCCAAGCCGGCTCCGATCACGGTAACTCTTTTACTTGTCATAGTATGCCTCCATAACGTTATTTCTGTATGTCTTCCTCGTATTCACAATGACTGCATTTCACTTGGATGCCGCCTTTGACCTTCTTCTCAACAAGATACTGTTGACATTTCGGGCAATCACGGCCAATCGGTTTGTCCCAGGAGATGAATTCGCACTCTGGGTAACGATCACACCCATAGAATATCCGATTTTTCTTGGATTTCCTCTCGATTACCTCGCCTTTTTTGCACACAGGACACGTCACGTTGATTTTCTTGACGATCGGCTTCGTGTTGCGGCATTCCGGGAAATTGCTGCATGCATAGAATTTTCCGAATCTGCCGATTTTGATGACCATCGGATGGCCGCATAATTCGCAATCGAATCCGGCAGGTTCGTCCTTAATCTCAATTTTTTCGATCTCAACTTCCGCTTTCGCTAGTTCTTCGGCGAATGGCTTATAAAAACGATCGACTACTTTAACCCATTCTATTTTTCCCTCTTCGACACTGTCTAGATCTTGTTCCATTCCGGCAGTGAAGGAAATATTCACGATATCCGGGAAATAAGTGGAAATCAAACCGTTTACGATCGTACCCAATTCTGTTGGTTCGAAACGTTTTGCCGTCACTTTTACGTAATAACGCTTCTGGATCGTTTCGATTGTCGGCGCATAGGTCGAAGGTCTACCGACACCGTTCTCCTCCAAAGCTTTGATGAGCGTTGCTTCCGAGTATCGGGCCGGCGGTTGTGAGAAATGCTGATTCGGGTCGATGTCTTTTGAAAAAACCGTATCGCCGACAGCCATTTCCGGAAGAAGGTTATCTTTTTCTTTGGAATTGCCTTCTACGTAGACTTTGCGGTAACCGGCAAAGTTCTCTTTGGAACCTGTCGCGCGGAACATAACATCCTCATGCTTGAGATCTACCTTCATCGTATCGAAGATCGCCGGAGTCATTTGGCTAGCCAAAAAGCGTGCCCAAATCAATTGATACAATTTGAACTGATCCTTCGTCAAGAAAGGTTCGATTTCGCTTGGAACCCTCAAAACACTTGAAGGACGGATGGCTTCATGGGCATCCTGCGCCGATTGAGATTTTTTGTTCTCACGTTGTTTATCGATGGCATATTCTGGACCATATGTACCTGTTATGTATTCATGGGCTTCTTCAATCGAACCGGCTGAAACACGTGTGGAATCCGTTCGCATGTAGGTGATAAGTCCAACTGAGCCTTCTTTGCCGAGCGCAATCCCTTCGTAAAGCTCCTGAGCGACCATCATCGTTTTCCGCGTACGGAAATTCAGTTTGTTGGCGGCTTCCTGCTGCATGCTGGAAGTCGTGAAAGGCTGAGCCGGGTTACGTTTTTGCTGTTTCTTCGTAACATCGGTGATTTCAAAGACATTGGATGTAATCTTCTCCAGCACCGCATCCGCTTCCTCTTTGGTCTTCAACTTCAGTTTCTTCCCGTCCAACCCGTAAAATGCCGCCTGAAAAACATGTTTGTCCTTCAGGAACGTGCCGTCTATTGTCCAAGACTCCACAGGCTCGAAACCGGCAATCTCTTCCTCGCGGTTGATGATCAGTTTCAGCGCAACAGACTGAACCCGTCCGGCACTCAAACCTTTTTTGACTTTCTTCCATAGTATGGGTGAAATGGAGTACCCTACCAGACGATCCAAGATTCTTCGGGCCTGCTGGGCTGAGACAAGATCCATATTGATCGGTCTTGGGTTTTTAAGTGCTTCTTTGACTGCATCTTTGGTTACTTCATTATAAACGACACGGATATTGTCTGCTGGGTCCAAGCCCAACAAATGTGCCAGATGCCACGAGATGGCCTCCCCTTCTCTATCCGGGTCGGAAGCCAAGTAGATTTTTTCTGCCTTATGTCCATATTTTTTCAATTCTTTTATAAGGTCGCCTTTACCACGGATGGAAATATAGTCCGGTTGGTAGTCATTTTCGATATCAACCGCCATTCGACTCTTTGGTAAATCGCGTAAGTGGCCTTTGCTCGCTACCACTTTGTAGTTTCTGCCAAGATATTTTTCTATCGTTTTGGCTTTAGTAGGTGATTCCACAATGACTAAATATTTATAAGCCAAAGAAACGACTCCTCTCAACGAAATATTTTGTATGTATATTTCTGTCATTTAAATCGTTTCCCATCTTATGCCATAAACTAGGTGTTTGTCAAATGGAAGTTATTCCGCAGATGCTTCAGTTCCACTGCGTTCTCATTTCCTCCAGCACGTCAGTCGCATTCAAAACGCAAGCAGCACCGGCCTTTATCAATTGATTGGTACCGACGCTGAGGTGGCTGGTAATATTTCCTGGGACCGCAAAAACATCTCGATTTTCCTGCAAGGCTAGATTCGCAGTTATAAGGCTTCCACTCTTTTCTGTCGCCTCGATCACCAGTGTTGCCGACGAGAGATTGGCGATCAGACGATTTCGCATCGGAAAATGATAGCGTTCCGGCTTTGAGCCCAAAGGATACTCACTGATGACGAGCTGCTCCGCCATCATTTGCCGCTGAAGGACGGCATTTTCCCTTGGGTAAGTAACATCCAGACCTGACCCGATGATGCCGATTGTGGCTCCGCCGTTTGCGATGGCACAGGAATGAACCATTTGATCGATGCCTTTGGCAAGCCCGCTTACGAGCGTGACGCCTTCCGTAACCAACGGCGGTATCATTTCATTCAGGACTGCCTTTCCATAGGCGGACGGACTGCGGCTACCTACGACACTTAAACACGGCTGCTCCAATAAACCGATATTACCCGCGCAAAACACCACAATTGGAGGCAGATAGCTATTCAACCAGCCCTCCGGATAACCATTATCCAGGATGGTCAAAATCTGAATATCTTTGCTCCGGTAAAGTTCCAGCAATTCCTCATAAGACATCCTGCGGTAGGCTGTTTGTATGGCTGACTTTAGTTTCTGCTGTTTTGATTCATTGGCCATCGGAACATAACCTTTAATGTTCTCTTCTATTGAATAATCCGGATCCCTCATCCAAGACAAATAGAGATGCTTCATGAAATGTGGCGTGCACACGCCAGTCATTGCATGATAAATCAACTTATCGCGGACCGTCACATCCTCGCGGTTCATTTCCATAAAAAAACTCCTTTGCGTACAATCTGATAAGATAATACGCAAGGAGTTGCATTAAGCTTTATTCAATTGTTTGCATTTGGAGTGCAGAATTTTTACTGATCCCTCAGCATGCTTTTGATCGGATCAAACGTCTTCCGGTGGATAGGGGTAATACCATGCGCTTCCAAACCGGATAAATGCAGTTGGGTGCCATAGCCGGCGTTCTTCTCAAAACCATAGTAAGGATATTGAACCGCATATTCGGACATCAGGCGATCACGGTATACTTTCGCGACAATACTCGCCGCAGCGATGGAGACCGATTTGGCATCACCTTTGATGATCGATTGCTGCTCAATCGGCAAAGGAAGCTTCATGGCATCGATCAACAGGCTGTCCGGTTCTTGTTTCAGATTGGCGATTGCTTGCATCATCGCCAGTTTCGTGGCTTCATAAATATTCACGGCATCAATCGTTTCCGGGGAAATCAATCCGATCCCGACATCGGCAATGGCCATGATCTGATCGTATAGTTGCTCCCTTTTTTTTGCTGAGAGTTGTTTCGAATCGTTGACCGGAAGGAAAGGCAGCTCTGCCGGCAGAATGACGGCGGCAGCGACCACTGGACCAGCTAATGGGCCTCTGCCGACTTCATCGATTCCTGCGATGGCAAGCCGGCCATTTGCCTTCAGTTCCTCTTCGAAGGCCAGCATCTGGATTTGCCGTTCTTTTAAGGCGAGGTCGAGTTGATAATTGCGCTCCCACGATTTGATCGCGGCTTGGACGCCTTTGCGGGAGTCGGATCGGATCGTTGTCCATCGTGGATCTTCCAGCGATCGGATTTCCTGCAACTGCTCCTTGATGGCAGCGATGCTCAATGGTTTGTTCATTCTGTTAATCCCTCGCCAGCCTCCCCCAGTCTAACGGGAACCTGATCCAAAGTATAAGGCCCCAGTTTGCCGCCGCGGATGTCAAAAATGATTCTCTCGCTGGCACGGCTGTAATCCTCGCCAAAGCGCAGTTTCGTGGTCAATTCCATCAACAGGTCCGGAACCGCTCCTTCGAATTCTTTTTCGTCCACCTTATAGAATGCCTGCAATCTGCCTGGATAATACTGCATAAAATGACGCAACGCAAATAAAGCGACATCATCCTTGTGGAAAACGGTATCCTTGATTGCTCCGGTTAGGGCAAGTTTTTGACCGATCAGCTGATCCTCGAATTTAGGCCACAGTATCCCTGGAGTGTCCAACAACTCGAAATCACCGCCGATTTTCAGCCATTGTTGCCCTTTTGTCACACCAGGTCGGTTTCCGGTCTGGGCTCGATTCTTTTGCATCAATTTATTGATCAAAGTTGACTTCCCGACGTTAGGGATGCCAAGGATCATCAAACGGATGGCGCGAGGTTTGACGCCTTTAGCGATCATCGCCTGCGTTTTGTGCGCCATCATCGCTTTCAGTTCTCTTTTGATGTTCTCTACATCTTTATTGTTAAGCGTCGAAATCGAAACGGCTCGCTGCGCTTTGTTATCCTGTTTGAAGTATTCCAACCATTCTTTTGTGGCTGTCTTATCCGCAAGATCAGCCTTATTGAGCACAATCAATCTTGGCTTGTTTCCGATGATTTCGTCGATCAATGGGTTCCGACTCGATTCCGGAAGGCGCGCATCCAGCAACTCAATCACCAAATCGACCATTTTTAATTTTTCTAACGCTTCACGTTTCGCTTTTGCCATGTGGCCTGGAAACCATTGTATTAACATATTGACACTTCCTTTTCTAAGTAAATCCTTCGCTTCCATTTCAAAACAAAACACAAGTGCAAATACACCTGTGTGCGGTTGTCTCTTTATTCTTCTGCCCCATTATCAGCAATGATGCCTATTTTGTTTAAAGGCCACAGTCTTAAATCAGCTGTCCCTTCGATTTGCGCTGCTGGGATAAATCCGAAGACACGACTATCTTTCGAAACAACGCGGTTGTCCCCAAGAACGAAATACATGTCTTCAGGGACGGCCATTTCCCCCGTCAGGCTAAAGAGGGTGAAATCACCGGTCAATGTCTGATTTGATCCTTCTTTTAAAGCCTCCAGATAATGTTCCGTTACTTTTTCGCCGTTGATATACAGTTCATCCTGGAAATAAGTGATTTCGTCACCAGGAAGCCCGATAACGCGTTTCACATATTCTTCATCCGTCCCGTCAGGAGCAGGAAACACAACGATATCAAAACGATCAACTTCGGCCAATTTGTTCAGGATCAGCCGGTCTCCCGTCTCCAAAGTGGGTACCATCGAATCACCGACAACCTGGAACGGATAAAACAGATAAGTCCGGATGACAACGAACAGCACAAAGGCGATCGCCACCGAAAAAAGCAGGCTCAGCGCTTCCCGAAAAAAGCCACCTCGTTTTTCCGGTTGAATATCTTTCTTTTGTTCGACTTTGAATCTTTCGTTCCTTGAAACAAAACCAGAGTCTTGGTAATCATGATTTTTATTTCCAAATGACATCGAATCACCCTTTCTTATAAACCCAGCCGGTTCTTAATTTTCAATAAAGCCAAAATCCCCAAACGGAAAATACACCATTGCAGCTTTTCCGGCTATATCAGCTTGCGGCACAAAACCGAATATCCGGCTGTCCCGGCTACGGACTCGATTGTCCCCCAACACAAAATAGCTGCCTTCCGGGACTGTCTCCATTCCTGTCAAAGTCAGCAAATCAAAATCCGAAGTGAAAACATCCATCCCTTGCTGCTTCTCCGTCCCCAGAAAAGACTCTTCAACAGGCTCGCCATTCAGGTACAGTTGATCCTCGCTGTAAGCGATGGAATCGCCCGGCAATCCGATGACTCGCTTAATGAGCGTTTGCCCATCTTCATTGCTGAAGATGATGATATCAAAGCGATCAATGTCCGAAAACGTCTCGTATAAGAGATAGTTGCCCTGTGCTAGCGTTGGACTCATTGAGTCGCCTTCAACTTTCAACGGAATGAAAACATAAAAACGGATGATGAGCACCAGCAACAAGGCTAAGATTATCGCCTTGACCCAATCCCAAATCCCATCCTGCATCTTTTTATCTACTTTCATCGGTATCAACCTTTTTGGTTATAGTTTACGAAAACAATACTCATAGTTTAGCATATTTTACGCACAAAAAGAATCGCAACAAATCCAAAGGCGACACTTCCAAGCAATTTCAGACATTACAAAAAGGTTTGGCACTTCGTAAAAGCAGCCAAACCTTTCGGATTATTCGTTCCCCATCAATATTTCCACAGCTTTATCGTACTGTGTATCGTTCTCCGTAAGAACTTCGCGCAATTTTTCGACAAGCGCCAACGCGGTGTCGCCCGTTACGATTCCGGTTGTTTCCAGCTCATTTGCAGCTTGGAATGAGGCTACCTGTTCGACAGTAGCTTCATCGTAATAACCGTCTGCTTCGACTGCGTATCCGATGGCGTTCAGCATCGCTTCCACATTCTTGACCTCTTCCGAGACAGTTCCTTCTTCATAGATTGCCGTAGAATCGATAATCGTCAAAGTGGCGTACTCCGGAAGAGCAACTTCGTAGTCCACAGCAATGCCTTTTTGGTGGATCCAGTTTCCGTTTGGCGTCAGCCACTTGGCGACCGTCAATTTCAATTCGCTGCTCTCCGTCAACGGATAAACAGTTTGCACTGTCCCTTTGCCGAAGGTCGTTGTCCCGACCAACGGAATTTCGGATGATTCCTGCAGAGCTCCCGCGACGATTTCCGATGCACTGGCACTTCCCTCATCAACAAGCAATACGGTTGGTTCGGTTATCTTGAAATCCCCGAATTCGCTGTCACTGGCCTCTATCTTATTGGGATCGGCATCTTTTTCTTGCGTCTGCATGATGACATCTCCGTCGTCAAGGAACATATTGCTGATCTTCAGAGCTTGATCCAATAAACCGCCGGGATTCTGCCGGAAATCAAATACAAAGGATGTGGCACCTTGTGTGCGCAGATCCGTTACTGCGCTGACGATATCGTCGTAAGTCGGCGTCGAGAAGCTGGAAACATGGACGATACCGATTTCCGGATAAGCTTCATCCAGTTCAAAAGTCACCGTTTCGATCGGAATCGTGTCCCTGATGATATTCACTTTGAAGGTCTGGTCACCGCGAACGATTTCCAGGACCACTTCACTACCCTTTTCGCCTCTGATCAGTGCGACTGCTTCGCTTGCCGTCAAGCCCTGCAAAGATTCGCCATCCGCACTGAGAATGATGTCATTCGGCAACAGTCCTGCTTTTTCAGCTGGCGAGCCCTTGATCGGCGAAACAATAACAATCTGCTGATTCAAAGACATGATTTCAGCTCCGATTCCTTCGAACGAGGCGGAAATCGTCTCATCCAAGTTCTCGCTCTCTTCTGTATTCAAGTATTGACTGTAGGGATCGCCGACAGCTTCCACCATGCCGCTCAAGGCACCCTCAATCAACGCCTCTTTATCGACACCTTCGACATAATTATTGAGCAGTGTCTGATAGACAGCTCCGATGCGTTCGGATGCAGCTACATCCAATGTCGAACTGTTTGTGCCTTGGATAATCTCTCCTGTCGAGGGGAGAGTAACGCTCCTGCCGATCCACGCATACGTCCCGCCGATAGCCGCAATTGCGACGATAAGTAAGGACAGGAAGTAGAAGGAGAGCTTGACTCCACGTTTTTTTAGTTTATGACCATTGTTGCCCATTCAAAGTACACCTCTTTAAGATTATAGGATAGATTCCAAAGCAACGAGCATCATGTCATCGAACGTAGTTTCACGCTCTTCGGCAGTCGTCTCTTCCCCTGTCAGGATATGGTCGCTGATGGTCAATAAAGCTAAAGCTTTCCGGTTGTATTTGGCGGCCAGCAAGTAGAGGCCGGCAGCTTCCATTTCCACGGCCAGAACGCCATAGTCAGCCAACTTTTGTTTATTCAACTCTTCATTGTAGAAGCGGTCCGAAGACAGGACATTGCCAACGTGGACGGATAGATTTCTTTCCTTCGCAACCAGGTAGGCATTATGCATCAATTCAAAGCTACAGATCGGCGCAAAATTGACTTGGCCATTGAACGTATTGCTGACGACGCTAGAATCGGTTGTCGCTCCTTGGGCAATGACGATATCACGCACATGGATATCTTTTTGGATTGCCCCTGCAGAACCGACCCGGATTAAATTCTGTACATTGTACTCAGTGATCAATTCGTTTGCGTAGATCATGATGGAAGGCAAGCCCATGCCTGTGCCTTGGACAGAGACACGTTTACCTTTGTATGTCCCCGTATATCCGAACATGTTCCGGACAGAATTATACTGTTCGACATTTTCCAAATATGTCTCGGCAATATACTTCGCTCTCAATGGGTCGCCCGGCAATAAAACAGTTTCCGCGATTTGACCAGGTTTTGCTGCAATGTGTGTACTCATTTCATTTCCTTCTTTCTTTATCTAATTTTGGTTTCTCTCGATGTAAACTTCGAACAACTCATCAAATACGGACATGAACTCTGTGTACTCTCCGCTCAACTCCAGGTAATCGGCAAGTTCGTGATAATCGGTCATTTGCTTCGGAAAACCGATATCCTCGGAAACCCGGTTCGCAAATGCTGTTTTTTTGTCCTTTTTGTATGGGTCTCGATACGTCAAGATGAAAAGGTAAAAAGATTGTCTCATAAATTAGGCCTCTTTCTATTTTAACAAATTTTCTGCTGATATGCTTACTTCAAACGAATATTCTTTCGTCTCTTTATCGATCGAAAGCAGGCGGATGGCACTCTCTTTTGGAAGTTTGATGTTGGCCAAATTCATCAGTACGGTTTCCGAATCCGCATCCAAGCTCACGAATACAGGCAATTCCAAAAATTGAGCCAAAAGAGTCAAAGCTTCCTTTTCGGGCAAAGACAGCCCGCCTAGGGAAATATCGTTCACCTTCAGCTGCAGATTACCGTCCGTTGTCGCATGCGGCTCTCCTGTTAGAGCGAACGGGATCGAAAGCCCCAAAAGTACAGTCTCTCCTTTTAAAGTCACTGCATCCGTCATCTCCAACGAGTAGCCATCCAAGCTCTGCTCGGATTTCAGATATTCATTGGCGATGACCGCCAATTCGTCATTGCTCAAGGACAACCCTATCGAGAGCCGATCCGCTGATTGCGTCGTGGTTGGAGCATCAGTCGCTGTTTGGCTAGGCTGAACCATCGCAATTTTCGAGAAAATCCAAATTGCTGCCAGCACCAGTATGAGCGACAAGGTTATGAACCCAATTTTCCATGGATTCGGACTATTTCTCACACTTCTTTGTTGATTGATTCCCATTGAATTCGCTCCTTTAAAAATATCTTTCTGAAAGTCCCAATCTTTTTTTAGGGAAGAGATACTATTATTTTCTAAAGCTTACCATTTAATGTGCTATAATGCATTCAGAAGGACGTTGTTGGAGACTGTTTTTTTCTTTGGCCAAAAAAATTTGCTGTCAGGCATCAAGGAGGAATGAATGTGACTACTTTTCCGCAAACAGAAGGCAGACGCAAAATCATCGTAAACGAAGTGTTGAATGCCGTAACACATGGAATCGGGACCTTGCTTAGCATCGTAGGATGCGTCTTACTCATTTTGAAGGGGTCCCAATCAGGAAACGTTACAGAAGTCGTAGCTTATGCCATTTACGGTGCTTCGATGATTTTACTTTTTCTGTCATCGACGCTCTATCACAGTTTCAGTATGACCCGCTTCCAAAAGATATTCCGCTACATCGATCACGCAGCCATATATTTGTTGATTGCAGGGACGTATACGCCGTTTTGTTTGATTGCGGTACGTAACGGTCAAAGCAGAGCTTTGTTCATTGCCGTTTGGGCAATCGCAATCATCGGCATTATCCTGAAGATCTTTTTCGTCGGAAAATTCAACGGTATTTCCACCCTCTTGTACTTGGGTATGGGATGGATGGCGCTGTTCATCATTCAACCGATGTACCAGACACTCGGTCTGAACGGCATTGTGCTGATCGCTTTAGGTGGTTTGAGTTACAGTTTGGGGACTATTTTTTACTCGAACAAAAAATACGGCTTTATGCATGTCATTTGGCATCTCTTTGTTATGGCAGGCGCCGCTTTTATGTTTTTCGGCATCTTCTTGTATGTTTAAAAACAGAAAATCAATAACATCATGCAAAGCAAAAATTGGGCTGACTCAATCATTGAGTCAGCCCTTTTCTGCCTAGTTCAGCCGTTTGAAGACCTTGAATTCATGTTCGAAGCAGTTTTTGTCATCTACAACGCCTAAGGTTGATGACTCAAGTCCCCACTCGTTCCAGTCGATTGTAGGGAAATAAGTATCCCCGTCAAAGTCGGCATGAATGACGGTCTGATACAGGATATCCGCAAACGGCAGGAATAGTTCAAAAATTTCGCTGCCGCCGATGATGAAAAGCGTGTCCTCTTCATTATCCAACGCCAATACTTCCTTGACATCATGCAGGAAAGTAACGCCTGCATGGCTGTACTCAGTTTGTCTCGTCAGGATGATGCTTTCCCTTTTCGGCAGCGGCCGTGATCCCATCCCCTCAAACGTTTTTCTGCCCATCACGATTTTGTGGTTCAGTGTTTTTTCCTTGAAATACTTCAGATCATTCGGCAGGTGCCAAGGCAATGTGCCGCCTTTCCCTATGATTCCATTGTCGTCTTCAGCCCATAATAATGCGATCATCTTATGTTTTGCCGCGCAACCGAGCCAACGCCCGGACCGATCAGGCACCTTTATGGAACCTGATGGCGGCAGCCTCCTTTTCCTCGATATGAAAAATTTATACAGCAATCGGTGCTTTGATGCCTGGGTGGCTCTTGTAGCCTTCCAGGACGATATCCTCTTTTTCCATTTCAAAAATAGATTTCTCCGGATGCTTCAGCACCAATTTCGGCAAAGCAAACGGTTCTCTGGAAAGTTGCAGCTCGATCTGGTCGATATGATTCAGATAAAGATGGGCGTCCCCGAACGTATGGATGAATTCTCCGACTTCAAGACCTGTTTCATTTGCGATCAGATGCGTCAATAAAGCGTAGCTGGCTATGTTGAATGGCACGCCCAAAAAGATATCCGCGCTCCTCTGGTACAGTTGGCAGCTGAGTTTCCCATCAGTGACATAGAATTGGAACAGAGTATGGCAGGGCGGCAAAGCCATCGAAGGGACGTCTTCCGGATTCCAGGCGGAAACCATCAGTCTTCTGGAATCTGGGTTCTTTTTGATCATTTCGATGACATCGCTGATCTGGTCGATGAATTCCCCTTGCGTCGTTCTCCAGCGGCGCCATTGGGACCCATAAATATTGCCCAATTCACCGTGTTTGGCTGCAAAGGCTGCATCCGTCAAAATCGCTTCGCGGAATTTGGCCATTTCGGCATCATAGATTGCTTTGAAGCCCTCTTCCTTCAATACCCTGTGGCCGAAGTCTTCCATATTCGGACCTGCGTAATCTGCTGATTTCACGTAGCGCTCAAATGCCCACTCATCCCAGATGTGGTTGTTGTTTTCCAACAAGTATTTGATGTTCGTGTCACCCTTCAGGAACCACAACAGTTCGCTCTTGATGAGGCCGAAAGCGACTTTCTTTGTCGTCAGGATCGGAAAGCCTTCAGCGAGGTCGAAACGCATTTGATAGCCGAAGATGCTTTTCGTACCGGTACCGGTACGGTCGTGTTTTGTTGCGCCTGCTTCCAGGACGGTTCTTGCTAAATCCAAATATTGTTTTGTCATCTTTGTTCTCCTATATACATTAATCTTTGGCGAACTGGCTGAGATATTCCCAACGTTCCCATTTTTCGGCAAGCGCTGCTTCTGCGTCGTCCAATTCCTGCTGCAATTGGGTCAGCTTTTCGAAGTCGGAAACATTTTCAGCCATCGCGCTCTGCAATGTCTGACCTTTTTCCTCAAGTTCGGCAATGTCGTCCTCGATCGTCTCCCATTCCTTCTGCTCCATGTAGGTCCATTTTGTCTTTTCTTTGACCGCATCCTGAGCCGGGACAGGCGCTGCCGCTTTTTTGATTTCCTGTTTAGCGGCCTCGCTCTCTTTTTGTCTCGAAACCAGCAAATATTCACTCATATCGCCAAAGAATACGCCCGGTTTGCCCTCATCGTTCAGAATCAACAGTTTATCGGCCACTTTATCCAGGAAATAGCGATCATGCGAAACGGTGATGACGGCTCCGCCGAAGCTGTTCAGGTAATCCTCCAACACCGTCAACGTATCGATGTCCAAGTCGTTCGTCGGCTCATCCATCAACAGCACATTCGGTTTCGTCATCAGCAGCTTCAACAAGTAGAGTCGACGCTTTTCCCCTCCTGATAACGAACTGATTAGGCTGCCGTGGGTTTCGCGTGGGAAGAGGAATGTCTCCAGCATTTCCGTGACGCTGACGACAATGCCGTCGCTTAATTTCACCTCTTCCGCGATTTCCTGCAGGTAATTGATGACGCGCTTATCGTCAGGAAGCACTTCGGAAAGCTGTTTGTAATAGGCTATTTTGACAGTCTCTCCGATGATCAGATTCCCGCCGGCAATCGTTATTTCACCTGCCAACATATTCAGAAAGGTTGTCTTGCCTGCCCCGTTCTTGCCAACGATACCGATGCGATCGTTCGACTGGAATATATAGGAAAAATCGTTGAGGATCTGTTTTTCTCCCGCAAACAGCGAGATATGCTCCAAATTGAAGACGCGTTTGCCCAACCGGGAACCATCCAATTGGATTTCGAGTTTGGCATCGGTCGTGCTTTGTTGCGTGACCTTTTCCAAATCCTCAAATCGGTGGATCCGTGCCTGCTGCTTTGTCGTTCTCGCTTTGGCACCCTTGCGCATCCACTGCAGTTCGCTTTTGTAGAGTTTCAGCTGCTTCTCATCCATTTTTTGTTGGATGGCTTCACGTTCACTCTTTTGGAATAAATAGTCTTCGTAGTTTCCTGTGTAGACTTCCAATCCGCCGTTTTTCAGTTCGATGATTTTCGTGACGGCATTCTCCAGGAAGTAGCGGTCATGGGTCACCAACAGGACGGAGCCTTTGTACTGGGCAAGATAGTTTTCCAGCCACGTGATCGAGTCCATGTCAAGATGGTTGGTCGGTTCATCCAGCAACAATAGATCCGGCGCTTGGATCAGCACCTGCGCCAAGCCGACGCGTTTGCGTTGCCCACCGGATAGCTCGCCTACTTTTTTCGTGATGTCGTCCAAACCCAACCTGTTCAGGATTGATTTGATCTGAACCTCTGTCTGCCAAGCGTCTTGCGCATTCATGTCAGCTTCAGCTTTACTGTATCGGTTCTGGTGATCCGGATTCAGACTGTCTTTCTCCAACAATTCCAAAGCTTCCTCGTAGGCGCGGACCGTCTTGATGATGGGCGCTTCCCCTTCATAGACCGCTTCAAAAACGGTCGATTCTTTGTTCAGTTGAGGCTCCTGCGCCAAGTAACCGACACGATAATCACTGGGCACGTCCAGGCTGCCAGCATCCGGGGTTTCGATTCCCGCGATGATCTCCAGCAAGGAACTTTTGCCGGTTCCGTTCTGGCCGATCAGACCGATATGTTCACCTTCGCGGATCGTGAAGGATATTTTATTGAAGAGTTTCTTCATCCCGTAGGATTTTTCTAACTCGATGGCGTTAAAGTCTTTCATATGTGGCATTCATCCTTTGTTTTCAATCCATGTCGTTTTATGTTCAGGGATCTTGATAGTCTCTTGACATTGTATCATATCAGGACACTCTACGCAGAAGAAAAGAGAGGGATAAACCCTCTCTTTTCTGAAGTTTCTATGAAATTAGAACAAGCCTGTAACGACACCATCTTCGGTGACGTCCATGCGCAAAGCAGCCGGTTCTTTCGGCAGACCCGGCATGGTCAGGATATCCCCCGTTAACGCAACGACGAACCCGGCTCCGATCTTCGGAACAAAGGAACGAATGGTGATGTCGAAGTTTTCCGGACGGCCGATTGCTTGCTGATCATCTGACAAGGAATACTGTGTTTTTGCCATACATACCGGCAAACGGTCCCAGCCATTCTTCTTGTACTGGCGCAGTTGGTTTTTGGCTTCTTTGGAATAGATGACACTTTTGCCGCCATAAATTTTGGTGACGATCGTTTCGATTTTTTCTTCGATGCCGCTGTCTTCCGCCACATAAAGGGGAACGAAAGCTTTTGTGTTTTCATCGATTGCTTTGACGACAGCGTTCGCCAACGCTTCTCCGCCTTCAGCGCCTTTTGCCCAAACTGCTGTCTGGATGCATTCGACTTCCTGAGCCGCACACAGACTGACGACTGCTTCAATTTCCGCCGCAGTGTCGTTCGTGAATTCATTGAGCGCCACGACGACAGGCACACCGTACTGCTGCATGTTTTCAATGTGCTTCTGCAGATTTGCGAAGCCGGCTTTGACCGCTTCGACATTTTCACCGCTATTGAGGTCCTTCACCAATACGCCGCCGTGCATCTTCAAAGAGCGCACGGTCGCTACGATAACGACTGCATCCGGGCTCTTGCCTAGTTGCGGTACTTTGATGTCCATGAACTTCTCAGCACCCAAGTCGGCTCCGAAACCGGCTTCCGTAATGACGTAGTCAGCCAATTTCAAGGCTGTTTTGGTTGCCAATACGCTGTTGCAGCCGTGCGCGATATTGGCGAACGGTCCGCCATGCACAAATGCTGGCGTATGATACAACGTTTGGACCAGATTCGGCTCCAAAGCATCCTTCATCAGCAACGTCAATGCGCCTTCCACTTTCAAGTCTCTGACAGTGACGGGTGCCCGATCAAACGTATAACCGATGACAATGTTCCCGATCCGGTTCTTCAAATCCGTCAGCGAAGTCGATAAGCATAGGATTGCCATGATTTCGCTCGCTACAGTGATATCGAAGCCGTCTTGGCGGGGAACGCCTTGGATCGGTCCGCCCAATCCGATGACGATGTTGCGCAATGCCCGGTCGTTGATGTCCAATACGCGTTTCCAGGTGATCCGGCGTTGATCGATGTTCAAGGCATTGCCTTGTTGGATATGGTTATCGATCAAAGCTGATAACGTATTGTTTGTCGCTGTGATGGCATGCATGTCGCCGGTGAAATGCAGGTTGATATCCTGCATCGGTTGCACTTGCGCATAACCGCCGCCTGCCGCTCCGCCCTTGACGCCCATTGTCGGCCCTAGTGAAGGTTCACGCATCGCGATCATCGCTTTCTTGCCGATGCGTGTCAGCGCATCGCCTAGGCCGACCGTTACGGTTGATTTACCTTCGCCAGCCGGGGTAGGGTTGATGGCAGTGACAAGGATCAACTTGCCGTCTGCCTCTTCACTCAAGGAATTGATTTTCTTGATGTCCACTTTTGCCTTGTATTTGCCGTACAGTTTCAGATCATCTTCTGTCAGGGAAAGGGTTGCCGCTACTTCTTTGATCGGAAGCATCTCATTTGCTTGAGCTATCTCGATATCCGTCTTCAAAACCATCACTCCAAATTCTTCATGTTTACATACATTTTAGCACATAGACCAAGAGAAAGAACGTGTTTTATGGCCGTTCGGTTGATAAAACTGCTTACATTTCCGGAAAATTAAGAAAAGCTGAACGGGTTCGCTCAGCCCTGAAAGAAATTTAGGAAATCTGGCCCTGAATGAGCATCGTAGAGCGCAATTGCTGAGAGACTTTCTGCGTCAGCAGATTAGTCGAACAGTATGTCTTGGCTCGCAGAGACAAGAGGTTCCTTATTCTTTTTTCCGAAGGGCTAACCCGTGAAGCTGGACATCATTTTAGATGCATGAAACATTTTACAAACTTCTGAAACACCTACGGTGATGCACTTTTCACTCTGGAAAATTTTATAAATTCCTGTATGTCAAAAAAATCCAGAAAGGAATTCAAGGTGAAATCCCTTTCTGGATTTGAGCTTATTGGCGAATCAGGTAATCGAATGCGCCCAAAGCGGCAGTCGCTCCGGCGCCCATCGAGATGATGATTTGTTTGTACGCACTATTTGTGCAATCTCCGGCAGCGAATACGCCTTCCAGATTGGTTGAACCATGGTTGTCGACGATGACTTCGCCGCGTTCATTCAACGCAACACCGGAATCCTTCAACCAGGCCGTGTTCGGAACCAAGCCAATCTGAACGAAGACACCTTCAAGTGCGATGGTGTGCTCCTCATTCGTAGCGCGGTCCGCGTAGGAGATTGCTTCCACTTGATCGGTCCCGGTGATCGCTTTCGTGGCCACATTCGTTAGGACTGTGACGTTCTTCAAAGCATGGACACGGTCCTGCAATACTTGATCAGCCTTCAATTCCGGCAAGAACTCGAGCACGTATACGTGTTTCGCCAATCCGGCCAAATCGATCGCCGCTTCTATGCCGGAATTGCCGCCGCCGATGACAGCAACGTCTTTTCCTTCAAACAACGGACCATCGCAATGCGGACAGTTGGTGACGCCTTTCGTGCGGAACTCTTCCTCACCGGGAACGTTGACATTGCGCCAATGCGCTCCGACTGTGAGAATAGCCGTCTTGGCTTTGAGCACTGCGCCGTTTTCCAGCTCAACTTCGATCAGGTCATTTTTGCGGATACTTTTCGCGCGTTGGCCTTTCATGATGTCGACCTTGTACTGATTCACATGTGCTTCCACTTGCGCCATCAGCTTCGGTCCTTCCGTGTAAGGCGTTCCGATCATATTTTCGATGCCGACTGTGTCCATGACTTGTCCGCCGTAGGTCTCGACGACCATGCCGGTGTTGATGCCTTTACGGGCAGCATAGATGGCCGCGCTGTTGCCTGCAGGGCCTCCACCTACCACAAGGACGTCGAAGATATCCTTGTCGGAAAACTCATCCGCACTTGTCGGACCGGCGGCTTGATCGATCAATTGCTCGATTGTCATGCGTCCGCTGGCAAACTCTTCCCCGTTAAGGAAAACAGTCGGTACAGCCATGATTTTTTTCGCTTCGATTTCATCCTTGAACATGCCGCCCTCGATCATAACGTGGGAGATTTTCGGGTTCAGCACGGACATGATGTTCAGTGCTTGGACAACATCCGGACAGTTATGGCAAGTCAAGCTGACATAAGTCTCAAAATGAAGCTCTTTGTCGATCGCTTTAATTCGCTTGATGATGCTGTCATCCACTTTCGGGGCTCTTCCGCCTACCTGCAGCAAAGCCAAAATGAACGAAGTGAATTCATGTCCAAGTGGAAGGCCGGCGAACGTGATGCCGCTTTCCGTTTCCGGACGTGTTATCGTAAAACTGGGCGTACGGGTCAAAGTTGCAGTTTCGAAAGTGATTTTCTCGGACATTCCAGCAATTTCCTGCAAAAACTCGCTGACTTTCCCGGAATTTTCATCCTCACCCAGACTGGCTTTGAAAACCACATCCGATTCCAACAGTTCTAGATATTGGCCGAGTTGCCCTTTGATTTCTGTATCTAATGCCATGGGAATCCTCCTTAAATTTTACCTACCAAGTCCAAGCTAGGTTTCAATGTTTCCGCGCCTTCTTTCCATTTCGCAGGGCAAACTTCGCCTGGATGGGTGCGGACATATTGGCCTGCACGGATTTTGTCGATCAATCCGCTTGCGTCACGGCCGATGCCGTCAGCGTTGATTTCCACTGCCTGCACGATGCCGTCCGGATCGATGATGAACGTTCCGCGTTGTGCTAAGCCTTCTTCATCCAACACATCAAATCCGATCGAAATCGCATGCGATGGATCTCCGATCATGGTGTATTCGATTTTTCCGATAGCTGGTGAATGATCGTGCCATGCTTTATGCGTGAAGTGTGTGTCGGTTGATACGGAATAAACCTCTACTCCCAAGCCTTGCAAGGTTGAATATTGGTCTTGCAGATCTTCCAATTCAGTCGGGCAAACGAAAGTGAAGTCCGCAGGGTAAAAACAGACGATGCTCCATTTTCCTTTTAGGTCTTCCGATGAAACTTCAATAAATTCACCTTTGTGATAAGCATGCGCTTTAAATTCCACTATTTCTTTTCCGATTAATGACATTCTGATTCCTCCAATTAGAATAATTATTTTAGAATAGTACCTATCAATAACTATATAGAATCCATCATTAAGGGTCAAGTATTAACACCTGAGAACTGTATTTATTTGATAATTTTTGAAAAAAAGGAATTCCGTAACTAAAAATCCTTTTATAACTAGGATTTCCTGACTTAATTATTATCTCACATTTCCAGATATAGTCATCGGAAACTTACCAAAAGTAGATTTTACACTTCTGCCCCTTAAAATAAATCCGAGAACACAGTGAAGCCATTCTCAATTAGCCGTATCTATTCTCAATTAAAAAAAGAACGCATCTGGATAATATCATGATCCAGATGCGTTCTAATATTGTATGTATTCTAAAGAATCTACAGACTGCCTTTTGGTTAGTCCTCTTCCATCTTCAGGACGGCCATGAAGGCTTCTTGAGGGACCTCGACGGATCCGACTTGCTTCATGCGCTTCTTGCCTTCTTTTTGTTTATCGAGCAATTTACGCTTACGTGAAATATCCCCACCGTAGCATTTAGCCAGTACGTTTTTGCGCAAAGCTTTGATGGTAGTTCGAGCCAAAATCTTGTTGCCGATTGTCGCTTGGATCGGAACTTCGAACTGTTGGCGTGGAATCAATCCGCGCAGTTTTTCGGTGATTATTTTCCCGCGTGCATAAGCGAAATCGCGATGCACAATCAGGCTTAAGGCATCGACTGCTTCACCGTTCAAGAGGATATCCATCTTGACCAATTTACTTGGACGGTAACCGATCAGTTCATAGTCAAGGGAAGCATAACCCTTCGTGCTGGATTTCAAGCGATCGAAGAAATCAAATATGATCTCCGCCAGGGGCATTTCATAGACGACGTTGACACGGAAATCATCCAAGTAATCCATCGTGACGAAAGTGCCGCGTTTTTTCTGAGCGATATCCATGACGGCGCCGACATAGTCGTTAGGCACCATCATGCTTGCTTTCACATATGGCTCTTCAACACTTTCGATTGTAGTCGCATCGGGCATTTCTGAAGGGTTGTCGATCTCCAAAAATTCGCCATCGGTTTTGTTGACGCGATAAATAACAGATGGAGCCGTCGTGATGATGTCCAAACCGAATTCGCGTTCGATCCGTTCTTGGATGACGTCCATGTGCAGCATGCCCAAAAATCCGGTACGGAAACCGAAGCCGAGTGCTTGCGAAGATTCCGCTTCGAACTGCAAGGATGCATCGTTCAGCTGCAGTTTTTCCAAAGCTTCACGCAAGTCATTGAAGTCCGATGCATCAACTGGGTAGATACCGCAGTATACCATCGGGTTCATTTTGCGGTAACCGGCCAAGGCTTCACTGGCAGGATTGTTCGCCAACGTGATCGTATCCCCGACCTGGGTGTCTTGGATCGTTTTGATGCCGGCAGTCAAATAGCCCACATCACCGACCATCAAATAGTCGCGTTTGATCGGTTTCGGTGAGAAAATCCCTACTTCGATGACTTCATACTCTTTGCCGTTAGCCATGAATCTGATCATGTCCCCTGGGCGGACCACGCCATTTTTGATCCGGATATTCAGTACAACACCCCGATATGGGTCATAGACCGAGTCAAAAACCAAAGCCTGCAAAGGTGCTTCCAAGTCGCCTTCCGGAGCCGGAACTTTTGTGACAATCTGTTCCAACAGCTCAGGAATGCCTAAGCCGATTTTAGCACTCGCTAAAACCGCATCGCTGGCATCGATGCCGATGACATCCTCTACCTCAGCCCTGACGCGTTCAGGGTCTGCGGCAGGCAAATCAATCTTGTTGATGACAGGCACGATTTCCAGGTTGTTGTCCAAAGCCAGATATACGTTGGCGAGGGTTTGTGCCTCGACTCCTTGCGCAGCATCCACTACCAGAATGGCCCCTTCGCAGGCTGCCAAACTGCGGGATACTTCATACGTAAAGTCGACGTGTCCCGGTGTGTCGATCAGATGGAAGATATAATCTTCTCCGTCTTTGGCCCTATAAGTCAATTCGACGGCGTTTAGTTTTATGGTAATGCCTCGTTCTCTTTCGAGGTCCATGGAATCCAATAATTGTGCTTGCATATCACGATCGGCGACTGTATCAGTCATTTGGAGAATTCTATCCGCCAATGTGGATTTCCCATGGTCTATATGGGCAATGATGGAAAAATTTCTTATCTTTTTTTGTCGTTGCTTCATCTCTTCTAAGTTCATTGTCGTTGCTCACTTTCTCTGACGTCCATTCGTTCACTTAAAAATTATACCAATCTAAAGCCTTTATGACAAGACGCCGACTCAGATTGGGAAGTCTTTCTCACATTTGTTCGGAATGTCAATCGAGTGGGCTGTCACCACTAAGTCATCACCCCTACCGGACGCGTGCGGAAAAAAAGAATCCGAAGGCTCTCCATCGGATTCTTTCCCATTGAAATTTAAAACGCATCAATGATATTTTGCAATGCTTGGATGGCTTCATCAGGCAGCGGCACTGTCGGATGGGCAGCATTGAATTCTTCCAAGAAATCTTCTCTTAGCTGCATGCGTTTTCTCACCAATTTCGTGTAATCTTTATCTTCGAAATCAGGATCGAAACCATTCACCGGAAGATAACTGAGATGCGGTGCATCGCCAAATGGGACGAATGAGGCTTTCCCTTCAACGACGCTTTCGATGACGCCCAAAGATACTTCCTTCGGTATTTTTTTGCCCATGAAGAACCCAGTATTGATAATATAGCAGGCGACTTCTTCATGAGCCAACAGTTCTTTGAAACCATCATAATCTTCAACCAATGGATAGACCCGGAACGGATTTGCGAACGGTTCGATGACCAATGTATCGGTCGACTCACCTTTCTTAAGCGTTTCCGCAGTCGTGCGTTTTGTGGCCAGCGTTGTTCCGAAGGTTGCTGCCAAGACCGCATCTTCCACCTTCACCAAAGGCGGCAAGGCATCATCCTTCATAATCCAGTAGACGGCATTGATCGGTTCTTCAAATTTATCCACGCGATTTGGAGTAGAGTAACGAGATTTGACTGTGCGTCCGTTACCGTTTCGGATATCTTCGGTGACCAACACAATTTTACCATCGTTATCCTTTGTCACTCCCACATTCTGAACAGTCACAAAATAATTCTGTTCCGGATGATCAGCCGGATAATCCTGAGTTTTATCGAAATAGGAAGGTTCCAATGCTATGGATGATCCATCCGTCAAATCAATCAGGAAGGCATCATCATGAAGTACTTTCACTTCATATTTGTTGTCATGCTTCGAATGGGTCAGAGTCGATTTTCCTGACCCCGAAAGCCCAAAGAAGGAAGCGACATACGACCCGCCATCCGGGAGGCGGAAGTGTTTTTGTCCGCCGTGGCAAGAAACAAATCCATTCCGATGACCGGTTCCCCATGCAAGCGTCAGCGTGCCTTTTTTGAATTCACCAAAATATTGCATTCCCAGGATACACGCTACATTTTTATCAGGCTCGAATACAGCCACACCTAGCGGATAATCTGGATGGCGCCAGTCGGGATCTGTGTAGATATAGATATCGCCTTCGTTGTACAGCTTCGACTGTGCATACATCTCCTGATATTCCGGGCTGTCCCACTGGAAGTTCAACAGCCAGGAGTAAAGATTGTTTTCGTTTCCTTCAGGAAAAGCGATATGCGCCTTGATGATGAAATCTTTATCCAAACCTACATACCCTGTCGTTTTATAATAATGGCGCAGTCTGTTTTGATAAATGACATCCATGATGATGGCTTGAAGTTTTTCGTCCTCTTCCTTGTTCTCGCCGATGATCCGTTTGGCGCGGGCAGTACGACCGATGATTCTCCCGCCATTTTCGACAAGTACTTTGGCATCATTCGGCAAGCCCAGCTCTTCAGTATGGAGCACAGGCAGGTCGGTCACGACTACCCCCGCAGCGTTCCGAGCAAGTTCGTAGGCTTCCGTCATGTTCGTGACTTCCTGCATGTTTTTGCCATAAAAAGCTGTTTCGACCGTTGTCCGGAATTTCGTAAGTAAAGGGTTGGACTTCTTTAATTCGGATCTGTTGAACGATTCTATAGTAGCCATTTACGTCACCTCTTTTATTTGATACTTCCATTATAATCTTATTCCGCAGAATTGTAACCCCTTACATACCATATTTTGTGAATATTTATGCTATTTCTATAAAAAAAGTGTTTAAATCCTCATGTTAATTACAAAAAATCTAACAGAATAGTATTGGAGCAAAAAAATGAACCGGTGGCTTGTTGTTTACAAAGCACCGGTTTATTCCGTTTATTTATTTTTTATTTTTGAAGGCATCCTTAACTTTTTCAAAAAAATTGGATTCATCTTCCACCAACGTATCTCCGCCTGCTGTTGCGAAAGCACGGATTGCCTCTCTTTGCTTCTCGTTAAGGTTTTTAGGCGTGACGACAGTCACTTTAACGTGCTGATCGCCATTTCCGGTTCCCCGCAAGCGTGGCGCTCCTTTGCCTTTCAGGCGGAAACTCGTGCCCGTTTGTGTCCCCGCAGGAATTTTCAGTTTGACTTTACCGTGTACAGTAGGCACTTCAATCTCATCGCCCAATGCAGCTTGGGCGAAGCTGATCGGCAGCGTGTAATGGATTTCTGTTCCTTCACGATCGAAAATATCACTTGGTTCCACTTGGAAAACGACATACAAGTCACCGTACGGACCGCCATTGCTGCCGACTTCGCCTTGTCCGTTTAAGCGCATCTGTTGTCCATCGTCAACGCCTGGAGGGATCGTAACCGCCACCGAGTGGTCAGTTTCGACATGCCCGTGTCCGTGACATGTTGTACATTTATCCGTGATTTCCTTACCTGTTCCGCCGCAGACATCACAGACTGCTTGCGTCATTACGCGGCCAAAAGGCGTATTCCGTTCAACACCAATCGCTCCTGAACCATGGCACTTCGAACACGTTTTTGGTTGTGTGCCGGGTTTTGCACCGGAACCACTGCAAGTTTTGCATTCCTCGTCACGTTTGTAACGAATCGTTTCTTTCTTCCCAAAAATCGCTTCTTCAAAGGTAAGGTGGATACGATATTGTAAATCGGAGCCTTGACGGGGGGCGTTGGGGTTTCTGCCACGCCCACCGCCGCCTCCGAAAAAGGAATCGAAGATATCTTCAAAGCCGCCCGAGAAGCCGCCGAAGCCGCCGCCATAACCGCCGCCTGCGCCGAAGTTGGGATCGGTACTGGCATGTCCGTACTGGTCGTAGGCTGCGCGTTTATTGCCGTCGCTCAAGACTTCATAAGCTTCAGCAAGTTCCTTGAATTTATCTTCTGCACCCGCTTCTTTGTTGATATCCGGGTGAAACTTCTTGGAAAGCTTCCGATAAGCTTTTTTTATCTCGTCATCCGTGGCATCCTTCGCCACACCCAAGATATCATAATAATCTCTTTTCGCCATTGTTTCGCCTCCATTGATTGGCTTCATCTGAACTTTATCTCTCTATACAGTGAGAGAAGCCAATGCAGTTAAGCGTTGGCTTCCTCCCGTTAGAGTTGACTATTTGTCGTCTACTTCTTCAAAATCGGCATCTACGACACCATCGTCAGTCGCTGTGTTGTGCGCACCTTCTTGTTGTTGCGCTTGAGCAGCTTGCTCATACAGTTTGACAGTCAGGTTTTGAACAAGTTCATTCAAAGCATCACGCTTCGTTTTCATTTGTTCCAAATCATTTGCTTCGACTGCTGCTTTCAGTTCGTCTCTCGCTTCTTCAGCTTTCTTCACTTCATCAGCGTCGACCTTACCGTCAAGCTCTTTCAAAGTTTTGTCGGTTTGGAAGATCAATTGATCCACTTCGTTGCGCAATTCAACTTCTTCCTTGCGCAATTTGTCTGCTTCAGCATTTGCTTCCGCGTCTTTCACCATTTTTTCGATTTCTTCGTCAGTCAGACCGGAAGAAGACTTGATAGTGATTGTTTGTTCTTTTTGCGTACCCAAGTCTTTGGCGCGAACATTTACGATACCATTTTTATCGATATCGAATGATACTTCGATTTGTGGAACGCCACGAGGTGCAGCTGGAATATCAGTCAATTGGAAACGACCCAAAGTTTTGTTGTCGGCTGCCATCGGACGCTCCCCTTGCAACACATGTACATCAACAGCAGGTTGATTGTCGGCTGCAGTCGAGAAGACTTGTGACTTGCTTGTTGGGATTGTCGTATTGCGGTCGATCAATTTAGTGAACACGCCACCCATTGTTTCGATACCCAATGATAAAGGTGTAACGTCCAATAATACGATGTCTTTTACGTCTCCGGAGATGACTCCGCCTTGGATGGCAGCACCCATTGCGACAACTTCATCCGGGTTAACGGATTTGTTCGGCTCTTTGCCGGCTTCTTTACGGACTGCTGCGATGACTGCAGGGATACGTGTGGAACCACCGACCAAGATGATTTCATCGATTTCGGAAGTGGATAAACCAGCATCCTTCAAAGCTTGGCGTACAGGACCTTTTGTACGTTCAACCAAGTCATACGTGATTTCATCGAATTTCGCGCGGGTAAGCGTCAATTCCAGGTGCAACGGACCTGCATCGCCGGCAGTGATGAACGGCAGGCTGATTTGCGTTGACGTTACGCCTGACAAATCTTTTTTGGCTTTTTCAGCAGCGTCTTTCAGACGTTGTTTCGCCATTTTGTCGTTTGAAAGGTCGATTCCGTTTTCTTTCTTGAATTCCGCAACCAAATAGTCGATGATTTTGTTGTCGAAGTCATCTCCACCTAATTTGTTGTCGCCGGCTGTACTCAATACATCGAATACGCCATCTCCCAATTCAAGGATGGAAACGTCGAATGTACCGCCGCCCAAGTCGAATACAAGAATTTTTTCGTCTTTATCGGTTTTATCCAATCCGTATGCCAAAGCAGCAGCCGTCGGTTCGTTGACGATACGCTCTACTTCCAGACCGGCAATTCTGCCCGCATCTTTAGTCGCTTGACGCTGTGCATCGTTGAAGTAAGCTGGAACAGTAATTACGGCTTTTTCAACTTTTTCACCCAGGTAGTCTTCCGCATAACCTTTCAGATATTGAAGGATCATCGCTGAAACTTCTTGTGGTGTGTAGCTCTTGCCTTCCACTTCCACTTTGTAGCCAGCATCGCCCATATGACGTTTGATGGAGCTGATTGTATTCGGGTTTGTCACTGCTTGACGCTTTGCAACCTCGCCCACTTGGATTTCGCCATTCTTGAATGATACGACAGATGGTGTCGTGCGATTTCCCTCTGGATTTGGAATGATTTTAGCTTCTCCGCCTTCTAATACTGCTACAGCTGAGTTTGTTGTTCCTAAGTCAATACCGATAATTTTGCTCATGATGTTATTCCCCTCTATATGAAATTTTTATGTTTATCAATAAAATTATTGTGATACGACAACCATTGCTGGCCTTAATACACGTTCTTTCAAGGTGTATCCTTTTTGCACTACCGCGACGACTGTATCAGGAGCTTGCCCTTCAGCAGCCGGTTGCACTTGGATGGATTGATGGAAATTCGGATCGAAAGGCTGATCAATCGGATTGATCGCAGAAATCCCCTCTTTGGCGAAAGCATCTGTAAACAAGTTCAAGACCATTTCCAAACCTTTCTTCAGGTTCACAGCTTTTTCATCTTCAACTTCAATCGCTAATGCGTGCTCCAGGCTATCCATCACCGGCAATAACTCCAGCGCTAATGACTGGGAACGGTATTTCGCCGCATCTTGCCTTTCTTTCGCGTTGCGTTTCTGGATATTTGCGAGTTCTGCTTGCAGGCGCAATAAGCGGTCTTCCGTTTCGGATAAGGTTGCCTGTAATGCTTCAACCTCACTTATTTCTGTGACTGTTTCTTGGCCCTCTTCCATTGATGTTTCAACGGTTGTTTCCTGTTGTTCCACTAATTCTTCGTTATTGTCCACTTCAAAATCTCCTTTGTCGTGCTTATTTGTTCAGATCATTCAAGCTATCAGAAAGTTCATAGCGCATAAATTTCATGATGCTGATCATTTTTTGATAAGGCATATTGGTTGGCCCCAATAGTGCGATCAGGCCTTTACCGTTGCCGGCCGTGTCATAAGTAGCCGTGATCAGACTAAAATTATGCAGCAGCTCATTATTCAATTCCGTACCGATCTTGACCCCGACGCCCTCGTTGGGGTTAGAAAAAAGCGCATGGATGTCCGGAGACCCATTCAACATGCTTAAAATGGCTTTGACTTTATTCTTGTCCATCGTCGAATCCAAATGGTTCAGAAGATTCATGCTACCACCTACATGGAAGCGATCATGCTCCAACTTTGCCACAATGTCATTGAAGATCGCTGTGAAATCGATTTTTGCATCGACGTACTTCCGGATAATCAACGGAATGTCCGTTTGCAGTTTGACGAATACTTCCTGCAGCGTGCGGCCGACCAGTTCCTGATTGAAAATGTTGACGATTTTTTCTATCTCAGTGGCTGAGAAGCCCGGCGAAACAGAAAAAATCTGATTTTCCACATGTCCTTTGTCAGTCACCAATATCGCCATCACATGTCCTTCATTGAGTGCGACCAGACGGAAGCCCGTCAAACGGCTGTCCTTTGTTTCAGGTCCGATCGCCAAAGCGGTATAATTCGTCAAAAAGGACAACATTTCAGCTGATTTTTCGACGACCTGTTGCACTTCACGATAAGGATTCTGAAAGCCGTGCTTGATCATTTGCTTGACCTCGTCAGCGACTTCTTCGCTTTCTTTGCCTAAAAGTTGATCGACATAGTAACGATAGCCTTGGATGGATGGTATCCTGCCGGACGAAGAATGCATCTTTTCCAGGAAGCCCAATTCTTCGATCCGCATCATTTCGTTGCGGATTGTTGCTGAGCTTAAAGGCAAAGAAGACTCCTTAAGAAGTGTCTTCGACCCGAGCGGCTCCTCGAATTCGATGTAATGCCTGACAATTAAATCAAAAATTTGCAACTGTCTTTCTGTTAACAAGATTTTCACCTCACTTTAGCACTTGACCACAATGAGTGCTAACCATAAATAAATTTATCACGGGTAACAGGCTTTGTCAACGGAATACAATCATTTTTCATAACATTATCAGCAGCCGATCGGATACGAGCGTATTCACATCAAGAAAGAACGAAATACTTCATTGCCGAGAAAAACGCCCCTTTGTGTCAGACGGATTCTGTCGCCATCAAGCATCAAGAGGCCTTCTGTAACCAAATCCGAAATGACGCTAGCATACTGATCCAGCAACGAAGTCTGGAATTTGTCGGCAAAATGCTGTTGGCTGACACCTGCCATCGTGCGCAGCCCCAGAATCATCTCTTCTTCCATTTGTTCGTTTTTCGATAACTGTTGCTGCCGGATAATCGGCAGATTATTTTCCCGTAATGGCGCCAGATATTGTTGGATCGGTCCATGATTGTGGTAACGGATGCCATCGATATAGCCGTGCGCGCCTGCTCCGAAACCGAAATAGGTCTCATTCTTCCAATAGGTAAGATTATGCTGGGATTCATAGCCCGACAGTGCAAAGTTTGAGATTTCGTATTGGTTCCTGCCGTTTTTTGTCATCGTCTCGATAGCCAAGGCATACATATCGGCCTCTGTGTCTTCTGAAGGCAACGGCAGTTTACCTTGACGCATCAAGTTATAGAACACTGTTTTATTCTCAAGTATCAAGGCGTAAATCGAGTAATGCGGCAAATCCAATTCCAGTGCTTTTTTCAGGCTGTCTTCAAAATCAGCCATCGTTTGGTTCGGCAACCGGAAAATCAGATCGATGGTCATGTTATCAAATCCGGCTTTGCGTGCATCGGCCACGGAAGTGTACACCTGCTCGGCTGTATGGATGCGGCCGATTTTTTTTAAGATGTCGTTATTGAAGGATTGGACCCCCATACTCAGTCGGTTGACACCGTAGTCCCGCATGATCTTCAATTTTTCGAATGAAACGCTCTCCGGATTGGCTTCCATCGTGAATTCGGCGCCTTTAGGCAGGGAATAGGTGCTGCGGATACCGTTCAACAGCTTTTCCAACTGTCGTTCATTAAGCGTGGTCGGCGTACCCCCGCCGATATAGAAGGTGCTTAGCGTTTCTTCAGGATGCAGCAGCTTAGATAACTGCATTTCCTTTATCAAAGCATCCACATATTCATCGACTGGTTGGCCTTCCAGAAACACTTTGTTGAAATCACAATAAAAGCAGATGTGCTCGCAGAATGGGATGTGTAAATAAGCGGCTGCCATTTAGAGTGTCACCTCATCCAAAGGGTAGTCCTGAAAATAGGCGATTGTATCCGCTTCGTCGCTTTTTAGCTGCGCAATCAGTTGCTCGATGCCCGAAAATTTGATCTCACTGCGGATAAAATGGTGCCATCTGACAGCTACGTTCTCACCGTATATCATTTTATCGAAGTCCAATATGTACACTTCAACAGTCTTATCGCGGCCAGCTTCAAAAGTGATATTGTACCCGATTGAAGCCGTGCCGCGATGCCACGTTCCATTCACCCTGATGCTCACGATATATACGCCATTCCTAGGCAAGCGCGTGTGCTTTTCCGTCTGAATATTCGCAGTCGGGAAACCCAGTAGTCTGCCTCTAGCATCACCATGAATGACCGTGCCTTCGATCTGGTAGACATAGCCTAAATATGCATTCGCTTTTTCCATATCCCCTTCGGTTAATGCTTCCCGGATATGCGTGGAACTGATTTTTTCGACTTCGTTCTTCAATTCGGCGACCTCGATGACTTCAAAGCGGTCTTTAGCATAATGCACCAATTGTTTCATATCCGCGATTTCTCTAGGACCATAAGTATAATCGAAACCGGCGACGACAGCGCTAGCATGCAAGCCGCATATGTACTGGTCGACGAATTCTTGTGGTCTTAATGAGGCAAATGCAGATGTGAAAGAGACGACAAAAAAATAATCAACACCCAGGTTCTCAAATATTTCAGCCTTCCGGTTGACGGTCGACAGATACTGCATCGTTTCTGGATTCATCTTCTGGAACACGATGCTCGGGTGATGGTTGAAGCTCATGACGGCTAATTTCAAATTCTTCTTTTCGGCAATTTCCTTTGCTCTCTTGATCACTTCTTGATGCCCTCTATGGACGCCGTCAAAATACCCCAAAGCCAGCACGATTTGTTCGTCTGGTATTTGTTTTTGGTCATAGGGATGGTGTATATGTATTATTTCCATTGCGTTAGCAACTCCTTGCTGATTATGATAGGAACATTTTTCTGGGTTTTATGTTACCGGCTTTAGTCGGATGCGGTTCGTACATCGCCACGATTTTGCTCTGATAGGTGAACAGAACCGGGCCATCCATCACTTCGAAAAGTCCCACTTTCGGCAGAACCGCGCCATTTCTCACTTTATCCCACAGCTCATCATCAAGTGCTACCTGCCGATATGATGCGAATACCGAATCAATCGGTTTCAGGTTCTCGTCAATCACGTCATTCGCCATTGCTTCAGCTACTTGCTGCAACGTCAGGCAATCCGTCTGCGTGAAGCCTCCGCTCATCGTGCGGGTCAAACTTGACATGTAAGCCGGATAACCCAAGGCTGCCCCCAAATCGACTGCCAAAGTCCTCACATAGGTCCCTTTTCCGCAAGTGACCCGGAAACACCAGGACATCGTTTCGTCTTCCGCATGATAGACAGGTTCCGAAATCCGTTCAAAATGCATCACTTGGATAGTCCTTTGCGGCTTTTCGACGGTCAATCCTTTACGGGCATATTCATACAACCTCTTGCCGTTCACCTTGACTGCGGAGTACATCGGTGGAACTTGAATGCTTTCACCTACCATTGCCTCCATGGCTGCGTCGATTTCAGCCAATGACAGCGTTCGATCGACAGGTGTCTTTGCGATCGGTTCACCTTGGCTATCTTCCGTCGTCGTAGCGACTCCGATAGTGATTTCACCTTCGTACGCTTTATCCGTATCTGTCAAAAACTCGACGACTTTCGTGGCTTTCCCGATGCAGATCGGCAAAACGCCAGCAACTTCCGGATCCAAAGTTCCGGTGTGCCCAACTTTTTTTGTTTTCAGTATTTTTCTCAATTTGAATACGCAGTCGTGACTTGTCATACCGCGTTCTTTCCATAAAGGTAATATTCCATCCATATATTTGTAACCCACTTTCTTCTGCAACTAACCTATTATAGCATAATCTATTCTACAGGAAAAAACATCAAGATTAGAGAAATATGCCTGCAAATCATAAGGATAACTGCGTTACTTTTCCTCTAAAATCTGCTATGCTTAAGGAAATATGACTGTACTTAAGGAGAATCAATATGCCAAACTTCAAAATTGTGACCGATTCCACAACGGAATTGTCCGCAGAAGAAATTGACAGATATGGAATCACGGTAATCCCGCTTTCATCCATGATTGAGAATGTGATTTATTACGACGGAATAACCATAACCAAACCTGAGTTCCTCGAAAAAATGATGAACACTAAAGAATTGCCAAAATCATCCCAACCATCCATGGGAACTTTCTTGGATAAATACAATGAACTGACAATGGATGGTAGTGAAGTCCTGTCCATCCACGTGACTGAAACATTGAGCGGTACCGTAAACTCCGCTCATCAGGCGGCTAAACTCGCCCACGGTAAGGTGACGGCCATCGATTCTCAGTTTTGCGCAAGAGCTGCCGCCTTCCAAGTGTTGGAAACTGCAAAATGTTCCGCTGAAGGATTGACGGTCGCGGAAGCATTGCCTCGGATCCAGGCTGTCAAAGAGCGCACGTTGCTGTACATTTGCATCGTCAACCTGGAAAATATGGTCAAGGGCGGACGCATCGGAAAAACGATGGGCCGAATCACGACGCTGCTGAACATTAAAGCAAACCTTAAAATGATCGACGGTGCGTTGACTACCGACGTAAAAGGCCGCGGCACCAAAGCAATCGTAAAACGGTACGAAGAGATCATCGCAGAACTAAAACAAAAATACTCGGATGTTGAAGCGATCGGCATCACGCATGACGGTTTGTCGGATTATTCGAACCAAATCATCGGCATGCTGAAAAACGCCTTCCCTAATACCCAAATGCACACATCATACGCCAGCGCAAGCGTTATGACCCATGCCGGCCCCGAAGCCGTATCCTTCCAATTCCTGATAAAAAACAATTAGAAAATGCCGCTACTCCCGAATGGGGAATAGCGGCATTTTTTCATATGAATACGAAATAAGTTGTTATTCCTATCAAGAGCGTACCCAAACCGAAGATTACCTTGAAAATCAGGTGTTTTGTTTTATGGCGAAAGTGATGCATCCCCAGTAATCCGCCTAACCCGCCCCCTAGAAATCCGAGCAAAAGTAGATTGCGTTCTGGTATGCGCCAAGCTTTTTGCCGCGCTTTCTTTTTGTCTACGCCCATCAATATAAAGAGCAAAACATTCGTCACAACGAGATACGTCAGAACGGTGTTTCTCATTGCTTTCCATAGCCCTGACTTTGTCTGATGATTTCCACGATGACAGCTACTGCTTTTTCCATTGATTGGACAGACACAAATTCATAGCGCCCATGGAAGTTTTCTCCCCCGGCAAAAATATTCGGGGTCGGCAAACCCATGAAGGATAGTTTTGAGCCGTCAGTCCCGCCGCGGATCGGTTCGATGATTGGATTGATCCCCAATGCCTTCATCGCTGTTTCCGCCAAATCGACCGGACGCATATCGTTCTTCAGCACTTCACCCATGTTGTAGTATTGATCGTGCATTTCGATAGAAATGCGGTCCTCGGTCAATTCCTTGTTCATGCGCTCTGCCAGCGCAAGCATGGTTGTTTTCTTGTTCTCGAAAAGCTCCTTGTCATGGTCCCTGATGATGTAGGTCATCTTGCTTTCTTCCACATTGCCTTCAATGCCCAACAGATGATAGAAGCCTTCACGCTTTTCAGTCTTTTCAGGGACTTCATTTTGCGGCAAAGCGCCGTCGTATGCGATAGCTAATTTGATCGCATTCACCATTGTGTCCTTGGCAGTGCCTGGATGCACGTTTTTGCCACGGATCGTCACGATGGCTTGCGCCGCATTGAAACTTTCGTATTCAAGTTCACCCAACGGACCGCCATCCATCGTGTAGGCAAAGTCGCAACCAAAAGCAGTCACATCAAAAAGATCGGCTCCGCGGCCAATTTCTTCATCGGGCCCGAAGGCGACTTTGATGTCCCCATGCTCTATGTCATCCGCTGCTTTTATCGCTTCCAAGGCTGTGATGATTTCAGCGATGCCAGCTTTGTCGTCAGCACCCAACAACGTTTTTCCATCGGTAGTGATCAATGTCTGACCGATGTAGTTCTTCAACGCAGGGAAGTCCTTGGGCGAAAGCATCACCTGCGCTTCCGCATCCAAAATCAGATCGTTGCCCGCATAGTGTTCCCAAATAAGCGGATTTACATTCGCTGCCTCGAAATCAGCTGTGTCCATATGAGCGATGAACCCGATTGTAGGGAACTCTTTCTCTGAGTTGCGCGGCAAAAGTGCTGTCACGAATCCATTCGTTGCATTGTATTGGATATCCGAAAGCCCGATTTCTTCCAGTTCCGGCATCAAAACCATTTTTGCGAAATCCACCTGATTTTGGGTTGAGGGCACTGTCAGACTTTTTTCATCCGATCTTGTCTCGAATTTTATGTATTTAAAGAAACGGTCCACTAATTTTTCTTGCATGCTTTGACACCCTTTCACAATTGACTATCGAAAATAAAAGGATCCGTGTTGATTTCGGAAGCGATGACTTCCAGATCCCACTCATTTTCTTTTTTCCATTCATTGAATAATTCCAATAATTTCGGTTTACAAATCTGCTCGATATGATGGCCTGGGTCTATGACGGTCAGTCCATCAGCCTGCATATCGTGGGCCGTGTGGTAGTAGACATCGCCAGTGATGTACACATCCGCACCCTTTTCGATTGCTTTCCGGTAATATTTGCCGGCATCCCCGCCGCAGATGGCAACACGACTGATTGTCTGATCCAAATCAGCTGCTATGAAACGCATGCCCTCGATCTGGAAAACATCCTTGACGTACTGGATGAAGGAGCGCAAAGACATCGGCAAAGCCAAATTACCGACCCTTCCTAAGCCGTATTCGCGTTGGAAATTATTGATTGTGTATACTTCGTAGACGGGCTCTTCGTAAGGATGCACTTCATACAGCGCCTCCAAGACATCAGCTAAGTATTTATCTTCGACGATCATTTCAATCTTTTTCTCTTGGACTTCCTCTGGTTCGTTTATATGGCCTATGGCAGGCTTAGCACCTTCCATGGGAGTGAATCGGCCAACGCCTTGCGCCTCAAATGAGCAATGACTATATTCATCGGAAATGTTGCCCGCTCCCGCATCGGCCATAGCCAAGCGGACACGATTGCATTCGGCATTCGGTACACATACGGATATTTTCTTCACAGGCACACGCTTTGTGACATCCATGATTTCAACGTCCAACAACCCCAATGCCTCAGAAAGCCAATCGTTCATCCCGTTATTCGCATTGTCGAGATTCGTGTGGGCCGCATAGACACTGATGTCATGCTTGAGCAAATCAACGTACATTTTTGTTTGCTTGTCGGATACATCCAGATTTTTCAACGGTCGGTAGATCGGCGGGTGATGGGAAAAGATAAAATCGGCTTTCTTATCGATGGCCTCTTGGACGACTTCGGGACGGACATCAAGTGTCACCAAAATACGGCGGACCGGACGGCTTAGGTCTCCCAAATGGAGTCCCACTGGATCCCCGTCCTCTGCCAACCAAGTCGGAACATGCGATTCAAATAACTCGATGAATTCATAACCCGTAATGCTTGTCATTTCAGCACCTCTTTAATTTCATTGATTTTATTGATCACTTGCTGTTCTTTTTCATTCAGATCGTTGCTTGCTTTTTGCATACTGTCCAATATGTATTGGCATTTATCGATTTCGGCTGACCATTTTTTGCGGAAAATATCATTTTTTCCCTGAAGCAGGAAACGTCCGAAGCTATATTCTAAATCGGTGTAGTTTTCTGGCGACTCTGCCTTCTCGGCAACGAGGATTTCATAAATCTTACCATTTTCTTCCAATATCGTTTCGTCGATGATTTTGTATTGATGGCCAATCAGCCATTCACGCAGTTTCTTTTCTCCGTTATTGGGCTGAAGAATCAATCGTTCCACACCGACCAGTTTATCTTTCAGTCTGCCTTTTTCCAGAATTTTGGAAATCAAGTCCCCACCCATCCCGCAGATGGTGACGACGTTGATATCGTCTGTCGTCTCAATTACATCCATGCCATCGCCAAGCCTAGCGCTGACGCGATCGCCCACTCCTGATGTTTTGATCTGTTCCGCTGCCGATTCGAATGGGCCTTTCACAACTTCCCCTGCCAATGCGTAACTGACGACATCGCGCGCCGCCAAAACACAAGGCAAATAGGCGTGATCCGAGCCTATATCGGCCAGTCTCGCATTTTTCGGCACAAAGCCTGCGACTGTCTCGAGTCTTACGGATAATTGTTGAATATTCAACCTCATCCCTCCCTTTCCATTTTTGCTGATAGTACTATTTTAGCACAATTCCCTTCCAGATATCCCATAAAACCTGATATCACTCGGAAAACGGCATAAGAAAAACCCGAGTGCAATAACTCGGGTCAGATGCTTATTACTCAAGAAAATCTTTTAATTGTTTCGAACGGCTTGGATGACGCAGTTTGCGTAAAGCTTTCGCTTCGATTTGACGGATCCGCTCGCGGGTTACGCCGAATACCTTCCCTACTTGCTCCAATGTCCTGACATTCCCGTCATCAAGACCGAAGCGCAGACGAAGAACGTTTTCCTCGCGGTCGGTCAAAGTGTCCAACACTTCCTCAAGTTGTTCCTTCAGAAGTGTCTGAGCAGTATGCTCAGCTGGACTCAAGACATCCTGATCTTCAATGAAGTCGCCCAAATGAGAATCATCTTCTTCCCCGATAGGCGTTTCCAAGGAAACAGGCTCCTGAGCAATTTTCAGGATCTCTCTGACTTTTTCGGTCGGAAGATCCATCTCGGCGCCGATTTCTTCAGGTGTCGGTTCGCGCCCAAGATCCTGCAGTAATTGCCGTTGGATCCGAACCAATTTATTGATCGTTTCAACCATATGCACAGGGATACGGATCGTTCTGGCTTGGTCGGCGATGGCACGGGTGATGGCTTGACGAATCCACCAAGTGGCATAGGTGGAGAATTTGAACCCTTTCGTATGGTCAAATTTTTCGACAGCCTTCATCAGTCCCATATTACCTTCCTGGATCAGATCCAGGAACTGCATGCCCCGACCGACATAACGTTTCGCGATGGAAACAACCAGACGCAAGTTGGCCTCAGCCAATTGCTGTTTTGCTTCTTGATCGCCGTCTTTGATGCGCAAGGCCAAATTGACTTCTTCCTCTGCGTTCAACAAAGGCACGCGGCCGATTTCCTTCAAGTACATACGGACAGGGTCATTGATTTTCACTCCGGGAGGCACAGCCATCGGGTCTTCTTCTTCGTCCTTTTTGGATGTGGCTGCTTTTTCTGGCTTCACTGTTTCTTTGGCAAGTTGACGCGCTGTCGGGCCGCCGTCTGCGTCTACGACACTGACACCGCCGTCTTCCATTTTTTGTATGAGTTTATCCATGTCATCCGCGTCCAATTGGAAAGGTGTAGCTATCTTATCAGCCAATTCGTCGTAGAAGACGGACCCCAGTAATTTATGTTCTGCGATCAGCTTTTTGGTTACCTGTTCTATCGTTAAACCTTGATCATTTTTTTCGATTGCCATAAAATGATTCCTCCATTCGATGCGGGCTATTTCTTTGTTGCTTTTAATTCTTTTGAGAGCGAAACGATTTCTAACATGATTGTCTTCAGACGTTCATTGTCATTTTTCTTTCGCGCTTCCTTCATCTCTGCCTGTTTCTTGGTCAGTTGATCCTGTAAAGACGACTTGTCCCGGATGATATGGACGAGATCCTGAATTTCCTGATAGGTGGCTTCCGAATCCAATTGGAACCATTCAATCTCCGTGATCACGTTTTGAAGAGCCGGATTATTGATGCGGTCCAAGAATTGATCGATATTGCCGACCAGCCCAATTTGTCTGAAAAACTCTTCATACAAAATGTAGATCGTCTGATAGTCATCATGGATGAAATGGAAATCTGCGTCAATTTCATTCAGATACGACCAGACTTCTTCGAAATGAAACAGACGGTAAAGCAGCTGCTTTTCGCTTTGCTCAGCCTGGGTCACTTTGCGTTTATTCGTGCTTGGATACAGCGCGTGTTGAGTGGCATCTTGCGGCGCGGTTCTTCTGACCGGCTCGCGTTCAGGTCTTTGCTGAAGCACCTCTTGCTGATAACCCTTCAATTGCTTCTGCAGAATATCGATCGGAATACTGAATTCATCCGCGATGTCCTTCATGTAAAGCTCTCTTTCGACCAGAGAATCCAAGGGAGCCAATGCCTTAAGCATAGTTTCGATATAGGTGATGCGATTTTTTTCAGAATCCAGGTTCAGATTCATCTTGAGGTAGCGTGAATAGAACTGAATGACTGTCTCCCTGTTGTTGCTCAGTGCTTTCGCAAATGCCTCCGGACCTTTCTGCTGGATGTATTCATCCGGGTCCATGCCTGCTTCCAGCGGGAAAATGGAGATATCGAAGTGCTTGTTGCGTTCCAGTATCTCTATGGCGCGCTTCGTTGCTTCGACCCCGGGACGATCACCGTCATAGGCAATGACTATTTTATCAGCGGTTTTCGTCAATATACGGTTCTGTTCTTCCGTCAGACTGGTCCCCATCGAGGCAACACCATTTTTCACTCCCGCTTGCCAAGCGGATATGACATCCATGTATCCTTCGAAAAGGATCACTTCTGAATGCCTTCGGATCTCACTGCGGGCTTTATCGAAGTTGAAAAGGAAATCCCGTTTGTTGAACAAAAGTGTTTCGGGGCTGTTCAAGTATTTTGCTTCATGATAACCTGTGTCATCCACTGGGGAAGCATGCAGAATTCTGCCGGAAAAAGCGACCGTCTTTCCTTTAGCATTACGCAATGGAAAAATGATCCTGGAAGAGAACCGATCGTAGAGTTCGTTTTGGCCTTGTCTATCCGTGAATATACCACTTTCCTGAAGGAGCCCTTCATCGAACGCCTTCGCTTTCAGCATTTGAAAGAGTGCCGTCCGATTGGATGGAGAAAAACCTATCTGATATTCTTTCAGTGTCTCCGGCGTGAAGCCGCGTTGGATCATGTAATCAAGCGCAGCTTGCCCCGTTACGGTATTCATGAGGACCTGATGGTAAAAAGCCGCCGCTTCCTCATGGATTTGGGTCAGTTTTTCTTTCTTTGACTGCAGTGGATTATCCTGCGCATGGTTTTCGTACGAGAAATCCAACTCAATGTTGCTTAATTCGGCTGTCTTAATGACTGCTTCAACAAAGGAAATACCCTCCACATCCATCAAAAAAGTAAAAACATTCCCACCTCTTCCGCAACTGAAGCAGTGAAAAATCTGTTTTTCTTCTGCCACAGAAAAAGAGGGGGTCTTTTCGTCATGGAACGGGCAAAATCCGAAATGGTTCTTGCCTCTTTTTTTAAGTTGTACATATTGGCTGACGACATCGACAATATTCGTTTCGGTTCTGATTTGCGCTAATTTTTCTTCTGAAATACGTTCTGCCAAATGTCTCCCACCTTGAAGAAATCTCTCCATTTTATAAAAACGAGCATAAAGATGCAAATTAGATTTTACCACATTTTTGGCACACAAGCAAACTTTAATCCAATTGGTCAGCTCTGCTGTTGCGATTGTTTCGATCATAAGAGCGTGCGCCGAATCAGCTGTTTTCGGTCCCCGCATTTACCATTCGTCGATGACAAGAACGTTAGCTATCCATCGTAACGAATGGACGAACAATGGGCAACATCCAATAGTAGGATGTTGCCCATTTTTTTGCTAATCCTGTGCGGCCTCATCATACTCAGCCAGTATTCCTTCAATCAATGTCCAGGCCTTTTCAAAACCCTCACCCGTTTCTTTTGAGAACATGATCAAGGACTCATCGCTCGGAAGATTCAACGCTTTCTTGATGCGATAAAAATGTTGATTCCATTTTCCGCGCGGTATTTTATCGCATTTGGTCGCGATGACGGAATAAGGAAGATTGTAGTACTCGATAAAATCCTTCATCTGAATATCGTCTTCGGTTGGTTCGTGACGAAAATCGACAACCAAAAAGACATGACGCAATGTGTCCCGTTGTGTAAAGTACGTCTCCAGCATCTGGCCCCATTTCGCCCGTTCCGTCTTCGAAACTTTCGCGTAACCATAACCTGGAACATCCACAAAATAAAATGAATTATTAATCAAATAGAAGTTCAAAGTCTGGGTCTTTCCCGGTTTGCTGGATGTCCGCGCTAACGCTTTGCGATTGATCAACTTGTTGATGAACGAAGACTTGCCCACGTTGGACCGTCCCGCCAAAGCAATTTCAGCAAAACCGGTGTCTGGGTATTGTTTCGGATCGACCGCACTCATTACGATTTCTGCTTCTTTTACATGCATTTGTTTTCACTCCTTCTCAAAGCCGTCTGCAATAAAACCGACGCTTAAAACTGTTCTTGCAATCGACTGCCATGACTAGGCGAAAAAATCCGGAAATCAGATTGAAAATTGTCTGATTCGCCGGACTTCAAACGCAAGCTCATGTTTAGTTGATCTGTTTGCCGTCTTCATCGAACAGCAACGGCGCACCGATGCCATTGACGGTGTTGTCCGTTATGACGCATTTCACGATTTCATCTCTGCTTGGGATATCAAACATGATGTCCAGCATGATGTTTTCGATGATGGAGCGCAATCCTCGGGCACCTGTATTTCTTTCGAGTGCTTTTTTGGCGATTGACCGTAACGCGTTATCTTCGAACACCAATTCGACACCATCCAACTCAAGCAATTTCTTGTATTGTTTAACCAGAGCGTTCTTTGGTTGTGTCAGAATATGAACTAAATCATCTTCCGTCAACTTTTCCAATGCAGCCATAATCGGTAAACGGCCGATGAATTCCGGAATCAATCCGAATTTCAACAGATCTTCCGGTATGATCTGCTGCATAATGCTCTTGTCTTCCAAATGTTTGGCTTGAGGAGAGCCGAAACCGATGACTTTTTCGCCAAGACGCTCTTTCACGATTGTTTCGATGCCATCGAAGGCACCCCCGACAATGAAAAGGATGTTCGTCGTGTCGATTTGGATGAACTCTTGTTGTGGATGTTTTCTGCCGCCTTGCGGTGGAACGTTCGCAACAGTGCCTTCCAAAATTTTAAGCAACGCCTGTTGAACCCCTTCACCACTCACATCTCTCGTGATCGACACATTTTCACCTTTGCGGGCGATTTTATCAATCTCGTCGATGTAGATGATTCCCCGTTCAGCACGCTCGACATCAAAATCAGCAGCCTGAAGCAGCTTCAACAGGATATTCTCGACATCCTCACCAACATAGCCGGCCTCCGTCAAACTTGTCGCATCTGCAATCGCAAATGGGACATCCAGGATGCGCGCCAATGTTTGGCCAAGGAATGTTTTGCCCGAACCTGTCGGACCTATCAAACAAATATTACTTTTTTGCAACTCTACATTATCATCTTCAGACATCATGCTCATTTGGCCGATGCGTTTGTAGTGATTATAGACCGCTACAGATAGCGTCCGTTTGGCTTTTTCTTGGCCAATCACATATTCGCCCAAAATCTTTTGGATTTCCTGCGGTTTTGGTACCTCGGTGAATACCGCTTCGCTTGGTGCATAGATTTCTTCTTCGATGATCTCTTTGCACAGATCTACACACTCATTACAAATATATACATCCGGCCCCGCAATGATCTTTTTCACTTGGTCCTGAGATTTCCCGCAGAATGAACAATGTATTGTCCCGACACTTTCATCATGGAACACAATCATTCTCCTCCCTAAATACTTACTTTCCGATCCAGCAGAACATACCGGAATCCGCCATTTTCAGTAGCGCTGCAATCCGGTTGACCGCTTTCGAACGGTTTACATCTTAACACAGAAAGGGAAAATTGAAAAAGAATATGATTCGTTTACCTGGTGGGGGTTACAGCCCGAATATATCCCTGAATATAAACAGATGGGACACTGACTATGGAAGACAATGTCCCGATCTCTTTATTCTGTTTCAACTTTTCTTATTCTTCGATTGCTGAATCAGTGATGATGCTCATCGCTTTCTTCATTTGGATATCGTTAGTCAACATATCAGGGCTGACCAATCCGCGGACACGGTCTGCATCCATGTTGTATTGTTTCGCCAACTCTTCGATTTCTGCAGCGATTTCTTCTTCAGAAACGACGATGTTTTCGTCTTTGATGATTTGTTCCAACACTAGAGATGTTTTCGTGCGTACATCTGCATCAGCTTCCATTTGGACGTGCAAGTCGTGTTCTGTAGTACCTGTGATTTGGTAGTACAATTCAGGAGAGATCCCTTGACGTTGCATGTCATTCAGGAAAAGATCCATTTGACGATGTACTTCATCGTGAACCATTACGTGCGGCAATTCAACGATTTCAGCATTGTCCACTGCTTGTCTCAAAGCTAAATCCTGAACAGCTTCGTCAGCTGCAGCATTTTTGCTTTCTTCCAATCCCTTGCGGATTTTTGCTTTCAATTCGTCCAATGACTCTACTTCTTCGTCGACATCTTTTGCGAATTCGTCATCCAAAGCCGGTAATTGTTTTGTTTTGATTTCGTGTACAACTACTTTGAAAGTAGCCTCTTTTCCTTTAAGATCTTCAGCTTGATAGTCTTCAGGGAAAGTCACGACAACCTCTTTTTCTTCTCCAGCTTTTACGCCGACCAATTGCTCTTCAAAGCCTGGGATGAATTGCTTAGAACCCAACTCTAAAGAATGGTTTTGATCTTTTCCGCCTTCAAAAGCCACACCGTCAACGAATCCTTCGTAGTCGATCACAGCTGTGTCGCCAAGTACTGCGCCTTCTTCTTTAAGCACCAATTCTGCTTGACGTTCTTGTTTTTCTTTCAAGTTGTTTTCAACATCTTCGTCGGTAACGACGCGGTCTTGTTTTTCAACTTTAAGATTTTTGTATTCTCCAAGCTTCACTTCAGGTTTCACTGTAACTTCAGCAGCGATGACCCAAGGTTGGCCTTTTTCCATGCTCTTGATGTCAATTTTTGGTTGAGAAACAGGATCCAATCCAGCTTCTTCGATAGCTTGCGAATAAGCAGCCGGCAAAGCGCCGTTCAATGCGTCTTCGAATAAAGACTCTTCACCGTAAATATTGTTAAAAACGTGCCGAGGAACTTTACCTTTACGGAATCCAGGGACAGAAACGTTCTTTTTCACTTTGTTGAAGACTTTATCCATTTCTTGTTTGATGATTTCTTCTGAAATTTCAAATGTTAAGACACCATCGTTAGTGCCTGTTTTTTCCCAGTTTGCAGTCATTTACTTTCCTCCAAAAATATTGATTTTATTGCAATTAATTTGATATTGCACACTCTCCAATACTACACTAGAAAAGTGATGTTGTAAACATAAAGTGCTTAATTATTCCGTTTTCGTCCAAAAAAGACACCTGTTAGCAACGCTTCATCCCATGATTTTTAACGCTTTCTTAGATTTCTTTCATCGTGTGTTTTTGGTATAATCATTCAATGGGGGTGATTGCCAGTGGCCGTAAATTATCCGAACGGCAAAAAATTCCATGCCGAGTCGCGGTTACCGAAAACTGCAAAGAAAAAAGAATTCATATACAGCAACCGGGGTATGACGCTTGAAGAAGAAATCAACAGCAGCAATGAGTATTACCTTTCATCAGGAAAAGCTGTCATCCATAAAAAACCAACGCCTATCCAAGTCGTAAAAGTGGATTACCCCAAAAGAAGTGCCGCCGTCATCAAAGAAGCCTACTATCGTCAGTCTTCCACTACTGACTATAACGGTGTTTACAAAGGGCTGTATCTGGACTTTGAGGCTAAAGAAACAAAAAGCAAGACAGCCATGCCCTTGAGCAACTTCCACGAGCATCAAATCGTTCACATGAAAAGGTGTATCCAACAGCAAGGAATCACGTTCGTACTGATCCGATTTTCTGTCTTCAACCGTGTCTTCTTACTGAACAGTTCCTATTTGATTGACTTTTGGGAGAATACATTGAATAATGGCCGTAAATCGATCCCATTGGTTTTTATTGAGGAAAACGGGATAGAAGTGGCATACGGGTTCAATCCCCGATTGGATTATCTGGATGCAGTGGACAAAATGCTTGAACGCACTATCAAATAACTTAAGAGGTGAACCACATGCCGAATGAAGGCAATCATACACGATCACGCGCAAACAATAAACAGAAAAACGGAAAAACAAAAAGCCCACGCAAAAGTACTGTGAAAGCAACAAAGAAAGCGAAGAAAAACGGGATGCCGCTCTGGAAGAAAATTTTCTTCGGTATTTTTGCCATTGGTATCATCGGACTCGCTTCGGGAGTTGGCCTGTTCTTCTACTATGTCTCTTCCGCCCCCGAACTGACCGAGGAGGAATTGGCCGGACCAGCAGCATCAGTTATCCTGGGTCCCGACGGCGAGGAAATCAAGACAATCGGCGGCAGCGAACAGACCCGCACGGTCGTGACAGCAGAGGAGATTCCGCAAGTTTTGAAGGATGCCATCGTATCGATAGAAGATCAACGCTTCTACGATCATAAGGGAGTCGATCCGATCCGAATCCTCGGTGCGCTGTTCGCGAATCTTCAGGAGGGTGGTATTTCGCAAGGCGGAAGCACCATCACCCAACAATTGATTAAATTATCCTTCTTTTCAACCAGTTCCGAAGACCAGACGCTGGAGCGAAAGGCTCAGGAAGCATGGATGTCCATGCAGCTGGAACGGGAATATACGAAAGACGAAATTTTGGCATTCTACATAAACAAAGTCTATATGTCAAACAACGTATATGGCATGGGCACGGCCGCTGAATACTTTTTCGGCAAATCCATCACAGATGTGACGCTTGCTGAAGCAGCCACTTTGGCGGGCATGCCGCAAGCTCCTTCACTGTATGACCCAATCAACAATTCAGTGGACACGCAAGCCAGACGCGACCTTGTTCTGGACATGATGGTCGAGAACGAAAAAATCACCGCCGAAGAAAGCGCCGAAGCGAAGACAGTCCAAATTGAGGCCAGCATACTCGATCACTCCGGTGACGTCAATACATCACTGGTGATCGATCCATATATCCAGCTCGTCATCGATGAAGTCAAGGAGAAAACCGGACTGGATGTTTACGAAGGCGGACTGACAATCACAACCAACATCGATATGGATGCACAGCAACGTTTGTACGATATCGTGAACACCTACGATTACATCGAATTCCCGGATGATCTGCTGCAGACCGGCGTTTCAATGGTAGATGTCAACACCGGAGCCATCCAGGCAGTCATCGGCGGCCGTAATCAAAATGTACAGCTTGGGCTCAATCGCGCCTCCACCCTCGAACGCAGCATCGGTTCGACGATGAAACCATTGGCTGTCTACGGACCGGCCATCGAATACCTGGATTACTCGACCGGCACATTGGTCGTTGATGAAGCATACAGTTACTCGGACGGCAGTGAAATCAACAACTACGACAACAAGTACAAAGGTGATCAGACTGTCCGCGAAGCATTGGTTGATTCGCGCAACATCCCAGCACTGAAGACTTTCCAGGAAGTTGGTGCGGATAACGCCTTTTCTTTTCTGCAGAAATTAGGCATTACGATCACGAACGATGGCCAAGAGTATTTGGTCGAATCCAATGCCATCGGTGGTGAAGCGACACCGATTGAGCTTTCCGCGGCTTATGCAGCCTTCGCCAACGGAGGCACATACTACGAGCCTTATACGGTCCAATCCGTAACGACTGCGGAAGGAGAAGAATTCACCTTCGAACCGAACGGAACGGAGGCGATGAAAGAATCCACAGCCTACATGATCACCGATATGCTGAAGGATGTCATCACTGAAGGGACAGCAAAGAACGCTCAGATATCCGGTTTGCCTCAGGCCGGCAAAACCGGGACAACCAACTACACAGATGAGGAATTGGCTACAGTCGGCGGGACAAACGTGCCTTATGCCGCTCCTGATGCTTGGTTTGCCGGCTATTCTAAAAGCTACTCCATTTCGGTTTGGGTCGGTTATGACAATTCCAAGGAATACGGAAACTTTTTGGATTACGAGACACAAAGTCTGACGCGTGATATTTATCGTGAGTTGATGTCCTATGTATCCGAGGATACCGATTATGCCGATTGGACGCTGCCCGCATCAGTCAGTCAAGTCTCAATCGAAAAATACACGGATCCGCTCATGAAGCCCGGTCCAAATACGCCGAGCAACCTGATTGCCACAGAGCTTTTCGTCAAAGGAACAGAACCTACTTCCATTTCCAAGAAATATGGCGTGACATTGTTGGCACCTTCCGGCTTGAAAGCCAGCTACAATGCAGATAAAGACGAACTGACTATAGAATGGGATAAATATTCAGCCAGCGGCATCGATTCCAATGCACAAGCACAATATACAGTGACGGCAGGCGGTGCTTCCGAAGCGACAACAGATACCAAAGTCGTCATTGCTAATCCTGATAAAGGCACAATTGCGATTTCCCTGATTGTTAAAGTCGGCTCAAGCACCTCACCGGCTTCTTCCATCCAGTTGACCATCGCCGATCCGGCGCAAGAATCATCCGAAGAGGATGACGAAGATAAAGACAAGGCATCAAGCGATTCCTCATCATCTTCATCTTCATCTTCATCATCCAGCTCTTCAGCGGAAAACGATCAAGCATCCTCCGATGCACAAGATGACGAAGAAACAAACCAGAATCCATAAGAAAAGCTGAACGGGTTCGTTCAGCCCTGAAAGAAATTTAGGAAATCTGTCCGACTGAGCATCGAAGAGCGCAATAGGACAGATTTATCTAATTTCCGAAGGGCTAACCCGTGAAGCTGGACATTATTTTAGATTCATGAAACATTTTGCAAACTTGTGAAACACCTACGGTGATGCACTTTTCACTCTGGAATTTTTTATTAATTCCTATTTATTTAAAAAAAATAGCCAACTCCCGATTTAAAGGAGCTGGCTTTTTTTGTTCCGGATGCCGCAAACTGCACTTTTACGCTTCATTTCATACCCAAACGCTTCTGCCCTTCTTTGCACATAGAAAGCAATGGGCAAACTTCACACTTAGGATTTCGGGCTGTGCAATGGTACCTGCCGAAGAAAATCATCTGGTGATGTGCATCAGACCAGCGCTCCTTCGGAATTTTTTTCATCAGCAATTCTTCCACTTCCAGAACCGATGCTTTCTGGGGAGCGATGCGCAGACGTTTCGATATCCGCTCCACGTGCGTATCCACTGCAATTGCCGGGATATGGAAACCGACACTCATGACCACGTTTGCCGTTTTGCGCCCTACTCCGGGCAACTTGGTCAGTTCTTCAAGTGTTTGGGGCACCTCGCCGCCGAAGTCCTCCAGCAGCATCTTGCAGCATTTTTGGATATTGGCGCCTTTGGTCCGGTATAAGCCGATAGTCTTGATCTCTTGCATGATCGAATCGAGCGGGGCCGCAACGAAAGCCTCGGGCGTGGGGAAGCGGTCAAACAGGCTTGGCGTAACTTTGTTGACGGAAACATCTGTTGCCTGGGCGCTGAGGAGTGTCGCAATCAAGAGCTGAAACACGTTCCGGTGCAGCAATTCACATTGCGCATTCGGGAACAGCGCCGCCATTTCATCCAGCGCTTCTACCGTCTTTCTTTTTGATAACATATTTCACCCCATCTATGCGTCCGCGTCATTTTCCAGCCAATTGTACAACGGCACTTCCATAGGCGCATCCGTTCTTGCTTTTTCATCAAACTTATCCTGATTGCTTTGGGGGCGCGTCGATTGCTGTTGGACCAAATCTTTTACGCTTTTGATGTTTTTCTTCTCCCAAGCCAATAGAATGCGGTCGATGTATTTCAGGCTGTAAACGCGATTCAATACCGCTTCTTTTAGAGCTGATTCGATCAATTCGAGCGGATAGTGGTCCATATCGATCCAGGTCGCAATGGTCTGCATCTCGATGGGCGATAAGTTCCGCCCGAATTCCTGCTCGAACATGGTCATAATATTCTTCTCCTGCTGCTGAATAGGCTGTTTTTTCTCGGAACGTTCCATCAATTGAAATAGCCGTTGATAGATCGGATCCAAGGAATAGGAGTCCTCCACTTTGCCGGAGAGGTCATTTTTCGTCTCCATCAAAATCATTTGCTTCTGCATCAGATTATGCAGCAAGGAAAAGACCTCCTTTTCAGCAATACCCATATTTTCAGCAATCAGCGCCAGATTCGGAAACGGGATATTCTTATCGATGTAAGCTTTCAGCTGGAGCACAAAAATGAATTCCGTATCTGTAAGCCCGATCCTTTTGTAATTCTGCAGCAAAAAATTTGGAATCAGCGTGTGGCCAGATTCGATCCATTTGGTTAATTCGTTGTATGACATTATTTTGATTAACTCCTTCAGAGTAAAAGGAAGCGGAACAAATAGCTGCTATTTGCCCCACTCCCATTCTGTTTTGATTACATTCAGACTCGCGAAATCCCCTGTTATTATGGGTAGATTCTGTTCAGTAGACGAGGGAACGGAATCGACTCACGGATATGTTCGGTTCCGGAAATCCAGGTAACCATTCTCTCGAGTCCCAATCCGAATCCGGAATGCGGCACTGAACCGTATTTGCGCAGATCCAAATACCATGAATAGTCTTCCTTGCTCAGGCCGAACTTTTCGATCTGTTCGCTTAAGCGCTGATAGTCCACTTCACGTTCGCTGCCGCCGATTATTTCACCATATCCTTCCGGAGCGATCATATCCGCGCACAGAACGACTTCCGGACGATCCGGATGTTCTTTCATGTAAAAAGGCTTGATCGCTTTCGGGTAATTAAGGATGAATACCGGTCTTTCCGATTGGTTCGCGATAAAGGTTTCATGAGGCGAACCAAAATCATCACCCCAGACGATATCATCGAATCCATTTGCGTTCAATAAGGCCACGGCATCATCATAGCTGATGCGCTCGTACGGCAATTGCGTGTATTTTTTCAGCAATTCCTTGTCGCGCTCCAGCGTATCCAAGTAGATATCACAATTATCCAGCACCGATTGGACAAGATAAGCGACATACTTTTCTTGGACTTCCAGACTTTGGTCCTGATGCATGAAGGCCATTTCCGGCTCCATCATCCAGAATTCGATCAGATGGCGACGTGTCTTCGATTTCTCGGCCCGGAAAGTGGGCCCAAATGAAAATACTTTTCCGAAGGCCATCGCGGCTGCTTCCATATACAACTGCCCGCTCTGGGACAAGTAAGCTTCTTCATCAAAATACTTGGTGTGGAACAGCTCGGTCGTCCCTTCCGGCGCACTGCCGGTCAGAATCGGCGGATCCACCTTGATGAATCCTTCCTGATTAAAGAATTCATACGTTGCGCGGATGATTTCATTCCGGATTTTCATGATGGCGTGCTGTCTGGATGAACGCAGCCATAGATGACGATGGTCCATCAGGAAATCCGTTCCGTGCTCTTTGGGTGTGATCGGATAATCTTGGCTTTCTCCCAGCACTTCGATGCCAGTGACGAGCAATTCGTAGCCAAGCTTCGAACGGGTATCCTCCTGGATGATCCCTTTGACGATCAAAGAGGTTTCTTGCGTCAGCGATTTTGCGACTTCGAACAATTCTTCCCCGACATCGTTTTTCAAAACGATGCCTTGGAAATAATGGGTGCCGTCACGCAATTGCAGGAAAGCGATTTTCCCGCTGCTTCTTTTGTTGGTTACCCAAGCACCGATGGAAATCTCTTGCCCTACATATGCTTTCGCTTGGTCCATTGTGATAAGTGTCAATATGGTCTACTCCTTTTCCCAATAAAGGTTACTTTTTATGGGTTTCGATAAATTTTTTGATGCGATCTACTGCTTCTGCAAGTAGTTCTTCCCTGACAGTATAACTTATTCTGGCGTAATCAGGGTATCCAAAACCATCACCTGAAACCAACGCGACATTTGCTTCCTCGATCAGAGCCAATGTAAAGTCTTTGACTTCTTTAAACCCACACATTTCGGCGGCTTCCTTCACGTTCGGGAACAGGTAAAAAGCTCCTTGAGGTTTGGTTACCTTAAAACCAGGGATACTCGCTACGAGCGGATAGAAGAAGTTCAGGCGTGCTTCGAACGCTGCGCGCATTTCCTCTACAAAGTCTTGCGGTCCGGTTAATGCAGCCAATGCGCCATACTGGCTAGGTCCGGCAGGATTGCTTGTCGAATGACTGGATAGCTCAATCATTTTACTGATGATTTCCGTATTGCCGATTGCATATCCGATTCTCCAGCCCGTCATGGCGTAGGTTTTGGATACACCGTTGATGATGATGGTCTGGTTCTTGATTTCTTCTGAAAGTGAAGCGATTGAGATGGCTTCATTTCCGTTATAGGTCAGTCGGTAGTAAATTTCATCGGCGATGATCAAGACGTCGTGTTCAACCGCCCACTCGCCGATCGCCTTCAATTCTTCAGGCGTATAGATCATACCGGTCGGATTCGACGGTGAATTCAAAAGCAAAGCAACCGTTTTTTCGGTGCGATGTTTTTCCAGATCCCCCACAGTCAGTTTAAAGCTTTTTTCAGGTGCTGTTTCGACAAGAACGTTGACGCCGCCAGCCAGTTTGATCTGTTCAGTGTAACTCACCCAGTATGGCGCAGGAACGATGACTTCATCTCCGGGATTAAGAATGACTTGGAATAAAGCAAACAAAGCATTTTTGGCCCCTTCAGTCACGATGACCTGATTGACGGCGTAAGTGACTCCGTCATATTTCTGATGATAATCCACAATCGCTTGACGCAATGGCAGGATACCGGCAGTCGGGGTGTAGTGGTTTGCTTTGTTTGATTGGATTGCTTCTACTGCGGCGTTCAGAATGGAAGCGTGCGTATCGAAGTCCGGTTCTCCTACGGTCAAGTTAAGGATATCCTTTCCTTGCGCTTTCATGACGTTGACTTTAGCTGATGTCGCCAATGTAGGGGATTCGCTTATTTTTTTCATTCTTTCAGAAATTTTTACCATCTCAATCACTCCAATTTATATGTTTTCTATATCTTTGAGCCATTTACCAGAAATAGCGGATATCAGATAGTACCCAATCGTATCATTTGCATTTTTGTAGGTGACTTCCCAAACCGGTTCCTCGTTCTCTATCCCCAGTCTTGCCTCCAGAATCCGTTCAGGCTTCTTATCCGCCTGAGTGATTGATTTAGCTTCACTTTCGGTGACGACTTCCGCAGTGTTCAGGACAGTAGTTTCACCGCCGTCTTTCTTAATGATGACATATAATTCTTCATTGTTGCCATCGATACCAACCAGTGTAAAATACGTCTCTGATCCATTGTACCAATAAAAATCTTGGACTTTTTGGATGTTGGCGTTCTCCTCGGCAATGGCGGTTGCTTCTTTCTGCGCCTGCAGCATCGGTTGCTGGCTTCGGTAAAATATCGTGTAGGAACTGACGATCATCAGGAAAAGAATCACAATCGCCCCAACAATGATATTCTTCTTCACATCTTCCACTTCCTTATCTTTGTTTGAAACCTTATTGCAATCTCACCTAATTATTAATGATACCTTAAACTGCAAGCTGAGGGAATATCCCACCGCATTATTTTTTCAGAAATTCCTGAATTTCCGTCTTAATTTCATCATGATCGGCTACTTTGATCCCTACGCCCTCCGGTAGCATTAGTTGCATACGTTTGGAATAATTACTTTTGATCAACCTGTCGTCCAGGCAAATGACGACACCTCTGGCATTCCTGGAGCGCACGAGTCTGCCGATGCCCTGTTTCAGACGGATCATCGCCCGCGGCAGAAATTCTTCATAGAATGCCTTCTTTCCTTGATCCTGATGGTAGGCTTGAAACGCAACATTTTCAGGGCGATGCGGGGGATCGAACGGTAGTCTGGTGATCACCAGAATTTCGACTGCCTGATCTGAAAAATCTATGCCTTCCCAGTACGAAGCCGAGCCCAGCAAAATTGCCGCATCGGCTGACATGAATCGATTGTGCATCCTTCTTCGGCTACCGGAAAATCCTTGAGCCAGTATTTCCGTCCCCGGAAATTCAGCAGATACAACATTTTTTAGTTGGTTATGGACCTCCTCGAGCAAGCGGTTGGATGTAAACAGAACTAAAGCTTTACGCTGTTGCGGGAGTACGATTTCCTGCAACGTTAAAACAATCTGGCTGGCTGCTCGTTTATCATCCAAGCACGTAATGGCTGTAATGTCATCCGGAAGGAAAATCCGCAACCGCTCACTTAAGTTATAGGGTGAATCAAAATGCCCTTCCTGCAATTCAGCTTCACCGATTTTGTTCTTGAAATAATCAAGCGATTTATCCACTTTGAGTGTCGAACTTAAATATACCGTCCTTTTGAATCGGTCCTTGATTTTAGAATGGATTTCTCCGGAATAATCAATCTGGTTTGTTTCGATTTCCAGTGAAAGTAGATCCTTATCCCAAGCAAAGTGCAGCACATGATACGTACCTGCGCGCTCTTGAAAAAAATATTGCAGATTGACCTGTACCGCATCCAAGTATTCCAGCAGCGCCTTTGCGCTCGGCCACATGACCGGATCATTCCTCAAGCAGGACTTGTCCAGGCAACGCATCGCAGCAAGTCTGGCCTCCAGTATGTACCGGTGAATTTTCTTGTATATATTCTTCGTTCCGTTCTCAACTTGAAAATTCTCATCAAGATAAACTTCGCCTTTTTCTCCAACCTCGTGGATAAGCGAACGCATCAACACTTCTTCTGAATGGGCACATTCCTGATACAGTTGATCGATCGCGAATTCGAGATTGAACAAATCATAGTCCAAAGAATCGCCATTGGCATCCTTTTCTATCGCCTCTCGAAAGTCCCTCAGGAAGTAGCCGAATCGCTTCAAACGGCGTTTCAGAATGGACAAGGCTACCGTTTTTTTGTGCGCATCTTGGTAGACGCGCGGAAACTGATGCGCCTCATCGAGAATCAAGTCTATAGACTCAGTTTGGTCAAAAATAGCTAAATCATCGATGTGATGACTCAAAAAGGAATGGTTCGTGACGATCAGACTGGATTGTTCTGCTTTTTTGTTATTGAAGGAGAAGAAATCATCATTGGCCCATTTCCCTTTCAAAGGGGCCTCGTGGCTCTCAAATGTCAATTTTTCCCATAAAAAGTCAAAATTCTGTGCTTGGCTTAATTCGCTGATATCGCCGGATTCGGTCTCGGTCAACCAGACAAAGACACTCATCATGATCAACGATTCTCTTTTGGTGAGAGACCCTAAAGCCAAAGCAGCTAATTTCTCCAGATGGATGATATTCGTCTTCCCCTTCAATGAACTGACCTGCAATTCGAATGGCAGCATTTTGCGCAAACGGGTTATCTCGTTATCCATGATCTGTTCTTGCAAAAGCAACGTCGAGGTACTGATGAGCACTTTGTTTTTTGGTGTGGCCTGATAAGCTGCAGGCAGTAGATAGGCCAAGGTTTTTCCGATGCCAGGTGCAGCTTCGATCGCCAGATTTAGGGCTGTTTCAGAGTGGTGGAAGCTAAAAAGCGATCGCATCATCTCTAGCTGCTCCGCACGAATTTCCAGTCCTTGATTTTCCATCAACCCTACGGCCACTTTGGAGAAGTCAGTAACTTCTTTTTCTCTGTACGCAGTCTGTTCCGAGAGTATTTCCTTTTCCTTCAACGCCAAGCCATTTTTGACATAGATTTGCTGTGGGAGCGGAGAGCGTATCTCTTTGACGGTCTCATAACTTTCATGGAAAAAGGAATCGTTGTCCACCTGACAATGCGCTGACAAAAAATTTAATTTTTCCAGTGTGACCAACGGCAAGTTATTGGCCTTTTTTTTCAATTGCAAAAAGAGTTCCGCAGTAGCGTGAGCATCACTTGCGGCATCGTGGGCATTATCATGCGTCAGAACGAAGTAGTTCGATAAGTCTCCTAACCGATAGCTGGACAAGGTCGGATAAAGGATCTTCGTCAACTCTACTGTATCCATTGCGGGCAGTGAGAGCGGCGGCATACCGACTTCCCGAAGAGAACTGTCCAAAAAATGGTAATCAAAATGCACGTTATGCGCCACAAAGATGCAACCCTCCAACTTGTTGTAGATGAAGTCACATACATCTTCAAAATAAGGGGCTTCTTTTACATCCTTATTCTTGAGTCCAGTCAACTTCTCAATGATATCCGGTATTTTCCTGCCGGGATTGATGGTTATATTGATTTCTTGAATTATTTTGTCGGCCTGAAGCAAGGTGCATCCGAATTGAATGATCCGATCCCCTCGTTTGAAGCTGGATCCCGTTGTCTCAAGATCGACAATGGCATAGGTTTTCTTCATAAAAATAATCTCCTAAATAAACAGAAGCTTCTCCTGTTCCGGTATTTCTTTCTGCAAGACTTTCCCTGAAAATATCTCTTGATAAAAACTGGAGCCTTTCCGATCGAGTCGTGCATTGTATGCAACTTAACCCATTATATCCTATGTCGCGGGTAATGTTACCGCATAAACGACAATTATCGGATTTTTTTGATGACCTCCCAGGGCAGATTAGCTGTCAGATATCAAAAAAAGGACCCTTGCTTTGCCGGCAAGGACCCATTTTGTTGGATGCATTAAACGATGTCAGGATAAATGTCTTTCACATTTTTTTCCGGATCGATTACGATATATAATTTGTTTTCGGATGAAACGAATGAAGATTGGTATTCATTGTCGAATCCGTCAGTGTCCAATGCTTTGTAAGGAAAATAGATGCGGTCGACTTCAACGATAACATCTGATTTTGGGTGATCCTCATCTTGGTACAGGATATCCATTTTTTCGATGTCTTGATGGCTAGCAACGCGATCGAACATGCCTTGCTCAAGTCCGCCCAGATTGATGTCACTCGTGTTGACGTGATCTGCTTCTTGGTGGATTTCGATACGCAAAGATTCGCAAGGATGGATTTCTTGGAAATCACTGTTTCCGATTCGACCGTAGCTCGTTGTGACTTGCTTGATCCATAAATCTCCGATATATTCACGCTTGATTGTCCATGTTTCGCCGTTTCTGAAAATAAATCTCAAACCTGTCATTATTTTTTTCATCGAAATCACTCCTGATATATTTACTTTTTGAATATATAACTATTTTATCATATTTTTTATAAAGTAGGTACAAATACCTTTCTAATGGCGAAAAAAAAGTAAGTCGAGCTGCTAAAGGCTCTCCATGAATTCATTCGCGTTGACGACGGCCCTCGTGTGCTTCGCTGATGCAATTTCTTGGCCTTGTGAACGGGCTGCGCATTCGAAAAAATATTTATTTCCTCTATGTTCCGTCACTCTGACCGTCACTGTTATCTCTGCATTGACTTGAGAGGCTTTTTTATGATGCAGATCACAGTGTATCCCTACTGTGGTATCCCCTTCTGCGAGGTGCTCCTTCACGATCCCCATACAAGCATTTTCGATCATGGCCAATAATGCCGGTGTAGCCAAAACAGGCAACGTACCCGAACCGACTTCAATCGCTAAATCTTTTTCCCCGACGGTATAGTCAACTTCGAATGTCTCATCCAAATAAATCATCCTTCTTTTTGTAATGAAGTCCCTTAGTGCGAATGGGGTATTCTCCAGTCTATTGGCCAAGACCAGCGTTTTCAATTCTTCGAATATTTCACCGACGAAAGGACCGCCACGTTGGATACCCAATAATGAAAGCAACTCTTTTCCGTCCAGTGCCAAGTCTTTCAGCGTATGGATCGGCATGGAAACATTCAATTCGATCAGATTTTCACTTTGGTTCGGCAAGCCGAACCCCTCGATAATGGCTTCTATCTCTAGGGCGATTTCGATCCCTGTTTCGAACAGAAGTGGATAGTCCCAAAATTGTTGCAGCCGTTTTTTCAATGCCTGCACACCAACACGAATGTCCATGATTTCCTTACGGGAACACTTCCATTGGCGTAAAAAGGGCTCGATCGCTTCATCCTTGAGATCAAGAAAATGGATCAATACAGTCCAAGCAATCGTTGTACCTTTGAATTGCAGCGGAAACAAGGCCAGGTCGATCAATGCTTTTTCCCTATTTTGTAAGCCCGGACACATCTGGAATAGACGCGTTTCCACAAAAAACTTGATCCCACCTTTGCGGTTCCTTCCGATCAGGAGTTTGTTCCACTCTTCACGCACACGCTCCACCGCGATTTTTGAAAGCAGCGGGTGGTACTCGACAATGGCTTCCTTCGTCGCCTGTTCGATTTCAAAATCCAACTGGCTGACAAATCTGGCTGCGCGCATCATGCGCAAGGCATCCTCTCTAAAGCGTTCTTCCGGATTGCCGACTGCCCTGATTAATTTGTTGGCCAAGTCCTCCTGCCCACTGAAGAAGTCTTTAATATTTCCGTGCCGATCGATCGCTATGGCATTGATCGTAAAGTCGCGCCTTTTCAAGTCGTCCTGCAGGCTGCGCACATACTCGACTTTTTCCGGTCTGCGGAATTTTTCATACTTCGATTCTGTCCGGAAAGTTGTTATTTCGTAAGTCTCCCGCTCATGTAAAACCATCACCGTTCCATGTTGGATGCCTACATCAAAAGTGATCGGAAAAATACGCTGAATTTCTTCAGGCATTGCGCTTGAGGCGATGTCGACATCCGAAATATCCAGGTGCAGCAGCGCGTCACGTACACTTCCTCCAACAAAGTAGGCTTCATATCCAGCCCGTTCAATGGCTTCAATGATCGGTATCGCTTTTTGAAATTCCGGTGCTTCTATGATCATAGGAAGTTTTCCAATCCGTAGATCAGGCGATCGATTTCCATTACTTTTCTGCAGGATAGTGCAACACCGTTCATGAAGGAGTCGCGGTCATAAGAATCATGGCGGATGATCAAACCTTCTCCGGCACTGCCGAATTGCACTTGCTGATGCGCTACTAAGCCCGGCAAACGGACGCTGTGGATTTTCATGCCATGGTAATCAGCCCCTCTTGCACCTTCAATCAATTCTTTTTCTTCTGGATGACCTTGTGGATGGTCGCCTCTCACTGCGTAGATCAACTCGGCTGTTTTGATGGCTGTGCCGCTTGGCGCATCCAATTTGTTCTCGTGATGCAATTCCATGATTTCCACATCCGGGAAATACTTTGCTGCTTTTGCTGCGAATTCCATCATCAAAACAGCGCCGATCGCAAAATTCGGGGCAATCAAGCCGCCCAGACCCACTTCTTTAGAGTAGTTGGTCAATTCTTCTAGTTGTTCCGTAGAAAAGCCGGTAGTACCGATTACGGGGCGCATACCGTTTTCAAGTGCGAAACGTGTGTTGTCATAGGCTGCATCCGGTCTGGAAAAGTCAATCCATACATCAGCTTCAACTTCCTTGACCAGGGTCGCTTTGTCCCGGAATACTTTCACAGGATTACCGGCATATTGCGGCAATTCATCCAGTTGCTTTTCTGTTGCGAAAGGATCATATACAGCCACCAAAGTAAAGTCCTCCTGGCGCAGGACCATATTTGTGCAGGCGGTCCCCATCTTGCCTTTAAATCCCGAAACTACAATTTTCATTCTACACGTTCCCTTCCGTTTAACGCTGCCGGCACGTTTATGCCAGGCCTTATCCGCGTTTTATCAGATCATATTTTTTTCTTCCAAGTCTTTCAATTCTTTCGTGAACTTCCTGAAGCTGTTTTCATCGTATTGGATCAGCGCGATATCGATCTGCTTTTTCAGATAATGGATGCGATCCTTCACCGCCAATTTTTCTAGGGACTTGTCTACGATTTCTTGCAGCTCCTTATCAAAAATTTCGGATTCTTGGAGGTATGGATTGTCCTCCAAAACCCCAAAAAATGAGAGCACCTGGTAAGACTGATCAAAGAACAACTCCAGATAAAAATCCTCTTTCCAATTCAAGCGCAAGTCATGGAATGCCTGTTCGGGATCTTCGAATGTCTTTCCGTCCTTATAGTACATGAAGGCCTCTTTCGGATTTCCGACTACCGCAAACCCCATTCCTCTGTTCGTTGTATGAACTTCCTCAATCAGATGGATATTCTTCAATAAGATCTCATGATTGAGCAGATAATTGAGTATCCAAAGAGACTCTCTGCGCTTCAATTGATAATTCTGAATAAACCAAGAAATAAAATTTTTTTTCTCCTCCAAAGTAGGATTCATCATTTTAAAACCTCCTATCCGATGGGTTGACGACTTATTGATCGAAATGATGCAGTTCATCATGGAGTTGAAGCAACTCCGTATTAGTAGGGTAAAGAGCCAAACCTTGGTGAATGACTTCACTCAACTTATCCCGATTTCCTTCTTCTCTCAGGAATGCTGCATACTCCAGCAAAAACACCTCATTATCAGCAAAATGCGGATAAGCCGCTGCATATTCTTTGTTTGCCGAAGCGTAGTCCTCCAAGGCATTGTGGCTCGCTGCAAGCAACCAATTGTATTGCGGATCGTTGTCTTCCTGTTCTGCACGGTCAGCAATATACGTTATCAATTCTTCGAACCTTTCTTGCTTCAGCAACAAGTTGCAAAATGCCAAATGGATACTGGAAAGATCCGGCTCAAGCGCTGCCGCTTCCAGCAAATTACGTTCCGCATCTTGCTCCCTGTTCAATTTCAATTGCAGCTTGGCCGCTGTCGTGAAAAATTCATGCTGATAAGGGTTCATCCTGATGGCTTGTTCCATTACAGCAAGCGCTTCTTCCAACTCCAATTCGGCCACAAGCGCATTTGCCAAGTACAAATACGCACTCAGGTAAGCATTATCCGTTTCGAGCAATTTATTAAAAATACTGATGGCACGCGCGTATTCCTTGAGTTGGAAGTAAGTGAAGCCGAGTTGGAAATAACTGTCCGGAAAATGTTCATTAGCCGGTATTCGCTCCAGGTACTGGAGGGCCGTTTCGAATTCGCCGATAGCATTGTGACAATCGCCCAGGAAAAAATGCAGCTGCGTTGCGGATGCGATTTCCCCGTTCCCGAATGCAAGCTCCTCATAAATCGGAATCGCCTTCTTGTACTCTCCGATTGAGTGGTAAAGCTGTGCCAGTGCATAATCCAATATCGGTTCATCCGGCAACAGCGCCATCGCTTCAAATATTTTCTTTTCGCTGACTTCATACAGCCCCTGTACTTGGTAAGCATCAGCCATCGTCAACAAAGCCTGTGGGTACACGTCACTTTCTTTATCGATCGTGAGCAGAATATCCAAAGCTTGGTCGTATTCATCCTCATCGATGGCGATCTCAGCTAAAGCGATATTCCACTCTTGTATTTGCGGTGCTAGGTAATTCAATGCGCCATATGCCTCTTTTGCTTCACTCAAGAAGCCCAAGGCGTGCATCGTTTCTGCCAATTCGGCCAAATCAGCGCTGTTGTTCTCCAGGACGGATTGTTCAACTGATTGTTTGAACAGTTGGACAGCCGCCTCCAATTCATTCTGTTGAATGGCTTCTATCATTGCCTGTGCTTCTTTATTCATTCGTCAACTGCTCCTTCAATACGCTCTTCTTGCTAGTGCTCTTCTTTTACATTTTATCATAAAGTTCGACATCTGTATCTATTTGTTCCTCAGGCCTTTGTCTGTCCAGCACAGCGAATACCTTGCCCAGATTACTCTCATCATTTTCCGCCAAAAAAAATAAAGCTGAGGCCCCATAAGGCCCCAACTTCATTTTTACGGATTATTTAACTGCATCTTTCAATGCTTTACCTGGTTTGAATGCAGGAATTTTGCTTGCTTCGATTTGGATTTCTTCCCCAGTTTGAGGATTACGTCCTTTACGAGCTGCACGATCACGAACTTCAAAATTACCAAAACCGATAACTTGAACTTTTTCACCATCTTTTAATGCTTCCTGAATCACTTCAAATAATGCATCAACGCTTGCTGTAACATCCTTTTTAGTCAAGTTTGTTTTTCCAGCAACTCTTTCGATTAATTCAGCTTTGTTTGCCATGTTGTCCTTTCACCTCCTTTGAAGAAGAAGAATTCATGCTTTCTTTGATAACACAACAAAACATGGGAAAACTATTTTTGAGTGGTCCAAAAATAGTTCTGAAATACCGCAGTCAAATTGAAAAGATATTTCTAATAAAGAATAGCACACAAACCGTGCTACTGCAACGATTATAGTGGATTTAATGCCTTTGTGACGGTAATTTATTTTTTTTGTCTGGCTATCAAGTGAAATGGTGTTCCTTCAAAATCGAACGAATCACGGATTCTGTTCTCAAGGAAACGCTCATATGAGAAGTGCAGTAATTCTGGATCGTTGACAAAAACAACAAATGTCGGCGGTTTTACAGCTACCTGCGTCATATAGTAAATTTTCAGACGACGACCTTTGTCAGTCGGCGTTGGATTGTGTGCGACGGCATCCATCAGGACATCATTCAATAAGGATGAAGATATACGGCGGTTCTGATTTTCGCTGATTTCCTTGATTTTAGCAGGGATAGTAGACAATCTTTGTTTCGTCACCGCGGAAACATACATGATCGGCGCATAAGAGAGGTACTGGAATTCCTTGCGGATTTTTTCCTCGAACTCCTTCATTGTATGATTATCTTTTTCTAAAGTGTCCCATTTGTTAACCAGTATGATGATTCCTTTGCCTGCTTCATGTGCATACCCGGCAACTTTTTTGTCTTGTTCCTGGATACCCTCTTCCGCATTCAGTACGACCATGACGATGTCCGAACGCTCGATGGCACGGATTGCACGCATGACGCTGTATTTTTCTGTGGATTCATAGACTTTGCCTTTTTTCCGGATTCCGGCTGTATCGATCATCCGGAATTTCGTGCCTTCTTCATCGACGAACATCGTATCGATAGCGTCACGGGTTGTCCCGGCAATATTAGAAACGATTACGCGATCTTCCCCCAAAATGGCATTCACTAAAGATGATTTGCCGACATTCGGACGGCCGATGAAGCTGAAGTTGATGATGTCTTCTTCTTCCGCATTCTCGTCTTCAGATGGAAAATTCGCTACAACCGAATCAAGCAGATCTCCAAGACCTAAGCCATGGCTTCCTGAAACAGGATAGGGTTCGCCCAATCCCAAACTGTAAAAATCGAATATCTCGGCGCGCATTTCCGGATTGTCCACTTTATTTACCGCCAATATGACAGGTTTATCGGATTGGTAAAGGATTCTTGCGACGTTTTCATCTGCATCCGTCACACCTTCTCTGACGCTTGTCAAAAAGATGATGACATCCGCTTCCTCAATTGCTACTTGCGCTTGCAATTTGATTTGGCTCATAAAAGGTTCATCGGTGATATCGATTCCACCCGTATCGATGATGTTGAATGTCTTTCCAAGCCACTCTCCTTTTGCATAAATTCTGTCGCGCGTAACACCAGAGACATCATCTACTATGGATATTCTCTCTCCTGCCAGTCTGTTGAATATTGTTGATTTTCCTACGTTTGGTCTGCCTACTATGGCTACTACTGGATTTGGCATCTAACCTCCGCCTTTCTTTTCCTCTACATCACAAAACTTTTTGGGTATTTGCTCACTGTATCTGGTCTTATCAATGTTTTCGTCCATGTCATTTATAACATACATCCATCAATAATAACAACAAAAAAAGGGCATGGATGGAATTCCATGCCCTCACATGTTCACTTTCCTTGCTGATTAGGCTTCAGAATCGTCTTTCAAACCCGAAAGTTTATCGCCTAATAAATCTGCTAATGTGAAGTTTCCGTCTGAATCATCAGCCACGTATTCTTCAACTTTTTTATCTTTTTTGTCTTTTCTTTCATCATCTGCTGGTGATTCATTAGCAGCTTTTTCTTCCAAAGCTTTGATGCTTAGAGACAGACGTTGCTCGTCTTCTTTTGCATCCAGTACTTTAACTTGAATTTCTTGGCCTTCTTGAAGCACTTCATGTGGAGTCGCAATGTGTTGGTGTGAAATTTGGGAAATATGCACCAAACCTTCAACGCCCGGGAAAACTTCCACAAATGCCCCAAAGCTTGTCAAGCGTTTGACAACACCAGTCAATACAGCACCGATCGGAGCTTTTTCAGCTATAGCATCCCAAGGACCAGCTAACGTGTCTTTGATGCTTAACGATACACGGCCATTTTCTTTGTCGATTGATAAGATTTTGACTTTGACCGATTGTCCGATCGACAAAACATCTCCAGGATTCTTCACGTGCTCGTGAGCAATTTGAGAGATGTGGACCAAACCATCCACGCCACCAAGATCAACGAATGCACCAAAGTTAGTCAGACGAGCGACTGTCCCTTCGACAATGTCTCCGGCTACCAATTCATCCATCAATTTACCTTTATTGGCTTCTTTTTCGGTTTCTACAACCGCTTTATGCGATAAAATCAAACGGTTTTCACTAGGTTCAAGTTCAACAATTTTGAATGTCATTACTTTACCTTTATATGAACTGAAATCTTCAACAAAATGATCTTCAACCATTGACGCCGGAACAAAACCTCTCACGCCGACATCAACAACCAATCCGCCCTTAACGACGTCTTTGACTGGCGCTTCGATGATTTCGTTGTTTTCAAATTTATCTTGGATATCTTTCCAAACGATTTTAGCATCAATGCGACGCTTCGAAAGCAAGAAGCTTCCGTTTTCTTTGTCTTTGATTTGTTTGATGACAACCAGGTCCACAACGTCACCTACGTTTAGGATTTCTGTAACTTCATCGAATGGTTTTGCAGATAATTCGTTGTAAGGAATAACTCCTTCAACTCCGCCCCCGATGATTCCTACGATGGCTTGTCTATCTTGGATGCTTAAAACTTCTCCCTTGACAGTATCACCCACTTCAATGGATAATGCTTCATCCAACACATCTTGCATAGTCTGTTCAACGTTGTTGGACTCTTCTTCATTTAACTCTGGGTTTTCAATGTAATCTGACATGTAACTATTCCTCCTAAAAGTCTGCGGCAACCGATTGGCTAGGTTCCATAACTCCCTCGCCTTCCGGCTAAGGAACTAATCCTTGACTCCATATTTTTGAAAGCGTAATACTGCATATAATCATTCTAACATTTTTGCTTAAAATCGTCTAGTATTGTTAATCCAATGTTTGTAAGGGGTTGAGACTAACTTCGATAATGCCGAGAATCTGCTTAACGACTTCGTCGATTTCCAACTGTGTAGAGTCCAGAACGATGGCATCCTCCGCCTTTTTCAATGGTGAAACCGACCTTGTGCTGTCCAAATGATCGCGTCGTTTCATGTCTTCCGTCAGTTCTTCCAAGGAAGTGGTCATACCCTTCGCTATGTTTTCTTTATAGCGTCGCAGCGCTCTTTCCTCTGCAGTTGCTGTCATGAAAATCTTGACTTCCGCATCAGGCAATACGACGGTACCTATATCCCTGCCATCCATTACGACCCCGCCGGAGCGTGCGATACTCTTTTGGCGAGCAACCATCTCTTCACGCACTTTCGCAAACGAGGAAACCAAGGAGACGTTTTGGGTCACTTCCTCCGATCTGATCGAATCGGTCACGTCCTCATCATTCAAAAACACGCGTTGCATTTCGTTTTCGGCAGTCGAAAAGGTTATCCTGATCCCTTTCAACAACTTATGCAATGCCTCTTCATCCTGGAGATCGACTTCGTTGGATAAAGCCGCATAAGTCAACGTTCGATACATCGCACCTGTGTCCAGATAGATGTATCCCAACTGTTCCGCAACTTTCTTCGCGATGGTGCTTTTTCCGGCGGATGCGGGACCATCTATGGCAATATTCATTTTTTTCACATTAAACCTCCGACTTTGTTCTATCTGATTTCATTGAAAAAGCCGCCTTATCAGACGGCTTCCATTATTTAACGTTCAATACCATACCGATTTGTGCTTCTGTGCTGCTCAAACCGTTAGCCTGCATCAACTCATCCAATGTCATCCCATGGTTCACAGCAATCCGATAAAGGTTATCACCTGCTTTTATGGTGTAGGAATTATTGTATGCTCCGTTTGTTGTTGCGGGTTCTTCGACTGTTTCAGCAGGCGTTTCGACCACTGGGGGTGCAGTGCTGGAACTTGGCGTTTCCACAATCGTTGGTTCCGGTTCTGCTTCGCTTTCAGCGACTTCACTGGATGCTTCGGGCTCTTCAGAAGATACTTCTTCGCTGCTCTCGACACTGGAACTGGCCACTCTTTTGTTGATCATCACTTGTTCAGCACTCTTGGGTACGGGAGTATTTTGATTCTGTTTATTATAATAGATGGTTGCAAAAGGAATAATCAGAATAGCCAAAAAGAGAAACAGCAATACTTTTAATAGAGGTGCTACTTCTTTATTTTTTGTATTTCTGGCCGAACGCGAATACTGCCGGCTCTTCAGATTTTCATCTTCGCCGAATTTACGTGACCAAGGCTCTCCATTATTGCGATTGCGATTCTTTTTATCCATTCGGGTTCCTCCTATAAGTGATTCATGCTAATTGTAGCACATTTCCGCAATTTTGGGGTTAAATTTTATAAAAGAAAAAGGTCAGAAAGGATTTTTTCCCAGTGTGGGACTGCCTTCGTTGGAAACGCATTCCCAAACCTTATTGTACCCACTAAATGCGGTTCCTCTATGCCACAGTTGTCACAGCAGTGGCTAGGTTCGACCAGACTGCTTTTCCCGAAATAAGCGGAGATGTACGCACGTCTGCAATTATCGGTTTCGGCGAACCCCTTCATACGCTTCAACAAATTTTGCTTTAATTCTCGCCGGGCCGCTATAAATTGCTTCGCTTCCTCCTTCGTGAGCTGCTGACGCAAGATGTGCTGCAGCAACGTTTGTTCAGTCGGACTCCCATAGTCGGGATTAATTGCTTTATTTTTGATTGCACTCTCAATCGTAAAATCGTTAGGAAAATCACCTTGCAACATCTTCACTTTGAAGTTGTAGTCCGTTTCCGAATACAACAGGACAGCCGTACTCTGTTGGCCGTCGCGCCCTGCTCTGCCTATCTCCTGCACATATTCTTCCAGCGAATTCGGCATATGGTAATGGATCACATAGCGGATGTTCGCCTTATTGATCCCCATTCCGAATGCGCTGGTGGCGCAGATGACGTCCAACTCATCCCGAAGGAATTGATGCTGGATGGTGATCCTGTCTTCATTTGTCCGATCTGCATGATAGGCTTCTACGCGCAAACTTGTTTTTTTTCGGATCATGAAAGCTACCGCATCAGCTTGTGCCTTACTGGAGAAGTAAACAATGCCTGGAGATGGGTATTTCTTCAAAAGCTCAAGGAGATGTTCATTTTTCTCTTCTGGAGGCACTGCAGCGACCTTATAATAAATATTGGCACGGTCTACCGGCCCTTCAAATACGTTCAAAGCGTTCCCATCGATATGCAAAGATCCGATGATGTCACCCATAACGGCTGAAGTCGCTGTAGCGGTGAGCGCCAACGTCAATGGATTGCCCAAGGCTTGTCTTGCCGCTCCAAGAAAAAGATAATCGGAACGGAAATCCAATCCCCATTGGGAAATACAGTGCGCCTCATCGACCACAAACAAAGCAAGCGGAATCTGTTTGAGTTGGTTCATTACGAATTGGTTTTGAAGCATCTCCGGAGAAAGAAACAAAAACTTGATTTGATCCAGGTTGCTCAGTAGTTGTTGCCTTTCTTCGAACTGCAGCATGCTGTTTAATGAGGCCGTCCTTTTTTCACCCATGAATTTCAGTTGGGCGACCTGGTCTTCCATCAAGGACAACAGTGGCGAAACGATAACGACCATTCCATCCAAAAGATAGCCACTCAGCTGGTATATCAACGATTTTCCTGTTCCCGTCGGCAATGTGGCCAACGTATGTTTGCCGGCCAAAACTGATAGAATGGGATCCAACTGGCCCTCTTTGAATGCCGGGTAGCCAAAGTATTTCTGTAGTTCTGATTTCAATTGTGCTTCATCCATGTTTAGCCGCAACCTCACTTCTTATTTGTATCAGCCTGGACTCGAAAAAGGTGATTTCGGGAAATACTCTTTGGATTTCCCGGTAATCGACTCGTACCTTTTGTTCCACGAGTTGCTGCAGATACTGCATTTTCTCCTTATCCAAAAATCTTTGTGTAGGGAATTCTGGATAGATCAGGGCGATTTCGGCAAAGTGATCTTGGATCGTGCTCTGTTTCAAGCCCCGCATCGAAATGATTTCCGCCATCCCATGCCCGTGCATGAAATATCCCATAGTCGTTTCGGCGCTGGCGGAAGCCAAGCCGTTTTCCTTTATCGTCATCAGCATGACCGAAGCAAGGACAGGAAAATTTTCCGGTTCTTTTTCCAAAGTGTCGTACAATCTCAGCCAATTTTGGTGCAGCAGTATTTTAACTTCGGCTTCCTCGAACGACAACAGTCCAGCCATTTGACCGGTCGTTTTCCTCAAGTGGTCTGCACCTTCAAATTGCAGCACAAAGAGCCCGGCATCCCTTTCGGGCAGCCGCGACAAATAGCTACGCCATTCTTCTCCATAAGCGCGTGCAAATGCGGATTTATCTCCTGCATGCTGCGTCAACAAACGCTTCATCCAAAGCTGCTCCTTCGCTTCCCTCTCAATGGGATAATAGTGTTTATTTTTGTGCAGCATTTCGGAAAGGACTTGGATCAGAAACAGCATCCGTCGGCGTAAAACGCCTTGTACGAGGGCAAATTCCAGTTGGCTTCCCAAAGAAAAATGTGCGTGCCGGCTGAAAAAATCAGCTTTCTTCGCACCGCCTGCTTCGCTGAGCAGAAAGCCCTCGCCCTCGTTGCCGCTGATCAGTCCATCCGAAACCAAACGCTCGAGACCCTTTTTCAAGGCTGTCGGTTTCATGCCCGGCATGACAGTGAAATAGGCTTCCAGATCATATTGGCGGCACTGGAGCATGGTGGACACGGTCCGTTTGCCTATCAGGGTATAGAAAAGAGTCGCTTCCTTGATGGAGCGCTCGGTTGAAATGCAATCCAAAAAAAGATACTCTATGTATGTCAAATCTTTCATATTCTCACCACCAAATTTTTGTAAAGAAGGTTACTGTATGTATTATACCAAAGTAAATCAGGATAACTGCATCGCTTGTGGACTTTGCCAAATAATTTCACCGGATCTCTTCGACTACACTTCCGAAGGGATAGCTTTCACGAAAATGGATTCAAATGCGGGGAATGCTCCGATACCTGCTGAACGCTTCGAAGCGTTTCTGGATGCCTATCGCAAATGCCCAACCGGTGCCATCTTGCGTTCAGAATCACCTTTCCCTCCAACAGAGCAGTGATTCTGAACTCTCTTTGTTGCAGGGACAATCCAAAAGAGGCTGCACCCGGAATCATCACTGATTCGGATGCAGCCTCTTTTTCTTGGAAAAGCAAAATCATAAACCGCAGATTCTTACTGGGCAAACGGAACTTTATTATGCGCCAACCAAGGTTTCAACTTCGGCATCACCAAAAGGATGACCGCACTTACGACAAGTCCTTTGATGATATTGAACGGCAAAATACCAGCCAATACTAATTCTTTGACGGATCCCATCTCAAAGTTCAAAAGATACATATATAAAGGAGTGATGATGAACCAATTGGCTATTGATAAGACAACCGTCAACACCAAGGTGCCTGTCAACAGCGCCATAATAACGGCTGTTTTTGTTTTAGCTTTATTCAATAGGTAGTAGACAGGCAAAGTGTAAGAGAGCGTCGCCAACAGACTTGCGAAGTCTCCGATTGGATAGCCCATGTCCCCGCCTGTTTGAAGGTAGTGCAAAATAGATCGGATGACAGCGGAGATGATTCCGCCGGCTGGACCGTAAAGGAAAAATGAAAGCAGAATCGGTAAGTCGCTGAAGTCGATCTTCAGATACGAAAATGCTGGAATTACCGGAAAAGCGATGAACATCAGCACAAATGCCAATGCCCCAAATAGTGAAATACCGACCAATCTTTTTGTTTTGTTTTGTTGCATGTTAATGAATCCTCCCTGTTGACTGTCTCAGAGATGGGTTTCTCCAAATAGAAAAGACCCTATTCTTATCATCCTCAAATGGACACATAAAAATAGAGCCTTTGAAATTGCAATTCAAAGAAACCCCATCTTCTCCCATCCAGACTGTACTGTCGGTACTGGAATTACACCAGATCAGCCCGCAATGTAACACTGCGAGGTCGTGGACTTTTACCACCGGTCGGGAATTTCACCCTGCCCTGAAGACGAATCATATTTATATTTGTTATACATAAACTATAAGCGATGCAAGAGCGCTTGTCAAGCACGTTATTACGGTTTCGAGATGTTTTTTTGAGAGTATTATCCGTTCACTCTTCTCAAACATTGTGGAATGGAAGCCGCACCAAGAAAGTCGTTCCTACACCGGGCTCACTGTGTACCTCAATTTCCCCATCATGCACTTCCACGATTGTTTTCACGATTGAAAGACCGATGCCAGTCCCTTTTTGCTTCGAATATGTCCGAGATTTATCATTTTTGTAAAATCGCTCGAAAATGAACGGCAAACTTTCCACTTGGATACCGATCCCGTTATCGCTGATTTCAAAGACAACCTTATCCAACATGTCCTCCAAACGGACAGTGATATGGATGAATTTTTGCCTACGCGTGCCGATTTCGGCCGAATAACGTACCGCATTGTCGATCAGATTGTAAAATACTTGATTCATTTTCTCTTCGTCGAAAGCATAAGTTTTGATGCCATCTGCAAGCTCATAAGTGAATTGGATAGCGGCTTCTTTAAAACTGTTCTCGAACCTACTTGCCAAATGATCGAAGAAATCCGCGAGATCGACATTCTGCCTGTTCAGATCAACATAACCCGCTTGCATACGTGAAAGATCCAGAAGATTGTTCACCATCTTGTTCATTTCGGTCGTTTCATCCAAAATGATTTGAGCCATTTCTATCTTTTCGTCATTGCTTTCAGCGATGTTGTCGATAATGGCTTCGCTGTAGCCTTTGATCATCTGCAAAGGTGTCCGCAAGTCGTGGGATACATTCGTGATGAAATCTCCGCGGATAATATCCAATTGCCTTTCGTTCGTCACATCCTGCAGCACGATCAGCACCCCAGTGATTTTTTTCAGATCCGCTTGGATGACCGGTGTCACCTTGACATTATAATGCCGCTGTGACCAACTGAGATCCGCTTCCGATCCGGATGTTGTTTTGAAAGCGTACTGTACCATTTCTTTGAACTGATGCGGCATCACTTTAGCCGCGGCATCCGGGTCAACTCTACGCCAAAAATCCAAAAAATCTTGCCCTGGTCCGTTAACTAGTTTCAATTGGAAATTCTGGTCAAAGTAGAGGATTCCAGAAGGCAACGAATCAAACAGATGATTCAACAGTTCGCGTTCTTCCCTGTTCATCAGCATCGTAGCCTGAAGGGTCTTTCCCAACTTGTTCATGGCAGTTCCTAAACCAGAAATCTCGTCATAAGATTCGAACGTAATCCGCTTAGAAAAATCATTCCGTGAGTATTTGAAGGCGATATCCGTCATAATCCCCAACGGCTCAGCAACATTCCGGATCAGGTGCTGATAATAGATGATTGTCCCCATCAAATATACAGTCAACAGCAGCAGCGTGATACTTTTTGCGTTCAGTTGGTACGTCTGAAATTCATCTAAGTCGTAACCGATGACGAGCATTCCGGACTGTCCCTGCAGCTCAAATTTATGAACAAAAACCATCAGAAGTAAAGGATTGTTTTCCTCGTCTTTGATGGTGATTCTACTGAAATCATCTACGTTACTGTCGATTGCATCCAGAATTTGATCATTCATTAAAATATTCTCCAGAAGCAATTCGGACTGCCCTTGCAGTTCCGGGTTTTGTATGACGAAACGGCTCTGATCTGCTATTTTGATGTAATAGGACAATTCAGGATCAAACGATTGCGCAGCATTGGCTTGCGTGAGATAACCTTCAGGATCGGACATGATCGCGTCCTTAAGTGCGGTGACCTTTTCCTGCAGTAGTTTATTATAGGTATCTTCGATTGAGTTCACACTGATGATTGCGTGGCCGATATACATCAAAGTCATGATGGTTACAGTCAAAAAAGTCAAAAGGACCCATGATTTGAGGAATATACTCGTCCTTCTCATTGTGCATCGTTTGCCGCATGGTCATCATTCGGAGAGAATTTATAACCCATCCCCCAAACGGTGACTATCATTTTCGAAACAGGTTTGGATTGCTTCAACAGTTTCTCGCGCAACCGCTTGACGTGCGTATCCACCGTACGTAGATCGCCGAAAAATTCGTATTTCCAGACTTCTTTCAAAAGAACTTCCCTCGTAAAAATTTTTTCCGGGGACTTTGAAAGATAAACCAGCAACTCAAATTCTTTTGGAGTCAAATTGATGGCCACATCGTCTACCAAAACTTTTCTGGCATCTGGAAAAATCTTCAGCATTGGGTATTCGATTGTGCTCGATTCCGATTCTGAAGGCTTGGTCCGCTTCAAGATGGCTGCGACACGCAGCATGACTTCCCTTGGGCTGAACGGCTTCACAATGTAATCATCTGCTCCGGACAAGAAACCTTCTACGCGATTATTTTCTTCTCCGCGGGCAGTGATCATCATGATCGGTATTTCTTTTTCTTTGCGGACTATTTTGGCTACTTCAATGCCAGTCATCCCAGGAAGCATGATATCCAACAATACCAAATCGTAATGGTTGTTCAAGATCATTTCAACCGCAGTTGTGCCATCCTCTGCTTCGGCTGTTTCGTAGCCATCCTTTTCCAGATAGAGTTTCAGCAGTCTTCGGATGCGCTCTTCGTCATCCACAATCAATATTTTCCCGCTGGAATTTGTCATCGTGATCATCCTCCCCCGTTGTATAAGAAAACTACCTTTTTGATGCCTTTTCGTTCGCAAGAGCCATATTCTTAAGCTTCTCTATTTCGAACGCCTTCAGCTCTCTGTGTTGCCCAGGTTTAAGATCACCGAGGGTAAGGAATCCAAATGACTCCCTTTTCAGCTTTTCGACAGGGCAACCGATTTTTTCAAACATTTTTTTCACTTGATGATTCCAACCCTCATGAATAGTCAATTCAACGATTGCTGTATTTTTTTGGGAATTAGCCGAAATCAACTTAGCTCTCGCTTTAGATGTTTTTTTCCCGTCGATCAGTACCCCGTTCTCCAATTTGTTCAGATCAGAGCGAGTAGGGATAGAACCGACTTTAGCGACGTAAGTTTTGTCGATGTGGTATTTCGGATGAGTCAACAGGTTCGCAAACTCACCGTCATTGGTCAAAAGAAGCAGTCCAGTTGTATCATAGTCCAATCTTCCGATGGGATAAATCCGCTCCTTAACATCGAAGAAATCGGTAACAACTGTCCGATCTTTATCATCTTTCACGGATGAGAGAGTATTCTTGGGTTTGTAGAACAAGTAGTAAACAGGCTGCTCTCGATAGATCGGCATGCCGTTCACTTCGACCCTGTCGTTTTTTGAAACTTTGACCCCTAATTCTGTCACTTTGTTCCCGTTTACGCTGACTGCACCAGAAGTGATCAGTTCTTCGGCTTTTCGTCTTGATGCTATTCCTGCATGAGCAATAACTTTTTGTAATCTTTCCATTTATTCACCTATTATTCTTATTTGTTTTTGTCGGTCATTCTTGTTCCGGTATGACGGAATCTGCTTTGAAAAAAGCAAGTTGGCTATCTTGATTTTCATCAATAGGAAAATCAAAAAGATCGAAAGATTCATTATCCTGCATTTGGAATAATTCATCCACATTCGGCAGATCATCAATTGTGGTCAGTCCGAAATAATTCATGAAATAGTCCGTCGTTCCGTAAATGATCGGTCTTCCCGGTGTTTCGGAACGTCCGATTTCCTTTATCAACCCTCTCAGCAACAACCTTTGGACCAGTCCTGCTGACTGCACGCCGCGGATCTGATCGATTTCCATCCGCGTCAAGGGTTGCTTGTAAGCGATGATTGCCAGCGTCTCCAGGGCAGCTTGCGATAAGTGGGTCGCGAATGGCGAAACAGCGTACATTTTGATGAGTTCTGCATACTCTCTTTTTGTGGCGAGTTGGTATCTTTTGCGGGTTTCGATGAGCGTCAAACCGGAATGGATGTTGTCGTTATGACTCGCCCGCATTTCGGTCAACAGATTTTGCGCTTCCAATGGGGTGGTCTCCAATAAAGAGGTGATCTCATCCATACTCAAGCCATCATCCCCTGCCACAAACAGCAGACTCTCCAGTGCCCCTTTTTTATTCATTTGCTAAAACTCCCATATTACGTAATATATAAATGTCTCCATAGGTGCTTTCCTGCGAAAAATTGATTTTTCTTTCTTTGACCAATTCCAGCATCGCCAAAAATGTATTCACGATCTGCGATTTGGTCTGCACTTCAAAGAAATCCGTAAAGGGCAGCCTCTGGTCAGAATCATGCGGCAGGTTCTCCAACTTCTCCATGATCCAAGTCATCGTCTGATCCACCGTATATTGTTCCTGTTCCATTCTGGCCTGTAGCGGCTTCTTTTTTTGCAATTTCTGATACATTTTCTGAAGCGCAGCGATAAGGTCTGCAGCAGAAACTTCTCCAGGGGCAAGCGGAATCGCTTGTTGAAGCTCCTCCAGATCCGTTGCGGGCTTCGTGAAATATAAGCCGCGCTCCTCTTCCATCGTTTTAAGCGCTTTGGCGGCTTCCTGAAATTGCTTGTATTCCACCAATTGTTGGATCAGGCTTTCCCTCGGATCTTCACCTTCTTCATAAAATTCCTCTTCGAAAGTCACTTCTTTTTTCGGAAGCAACATACGGCTTTTAATTTCCAACAATGTCGCAGCCATCAACAAATAATCGCCGGCGATATCTAATTTCATCTCCTGCATCGTGTCTAAGTAACGCAAATATTGAAAAGTCACTTCCGTAATCGGAATATCAAAAATATCAACTTTGAGCTCTTTGATTAAGTGCAGCAGGAGATCCAATGGTCCCTCAAAATCCGGCAATATGAGGGTGAGTTCATTTTGTTCGCTCACAATGATCCACTCGATTCCTCATCACTTCGGTTCAGTTGTTTCTGGTTCCACTTGGCGATGAACTGCGCGGTTTCCAGCGTGCCATTGATTGTGCTTGTAGGGTAGTGTTGTTGCAGTCCATCCAACAGCCGATGAACAATCCCTTCATTACGAAAAGAAGGGGAGACAGCAATATGACGGACGAGCACCATTGCCTCGCTTATTTCCACACCTATCAGAGCAACAATATTATCAGTCACTTCATCTTTCCACAAGAAGAGCTTCCTATCAACATTTTCGATGTAGCTTTCCATTTCTGGCTTCAGCCTCGCTACATTTTTTAGATCTGTTACATAAGAAAGCAGTCCCATAGCTATTTTTTCATATGATTGATTATAAGAAATGAACACTTCGATCTCCTTCTCACTTTGTATTTACCCGTTTGTTACAGAGCAGTCAATGTATTCTTCAATAATGTTTTGAATGTTTCTTTGACCCGGGTGGTCGTTTCGACGACTTCTTCATGATTCAGGGTTGCTTGCATGCCTGAAGCTAAATTAGTTATACAGGAAATACCGAAAATGCGCAAACCTGCATGACGAGCCACAATGGCTTCCGGCACGGTGGACATACCGACAGCGTCTGCCCCGAGTACACGGCACATCCGGATTTCTGCTGGCGTTTCATAAGTCGGACCTGTCAGTCCGAGGTAAACACCTTCCTTCAAATCCAATCCCATCTGCGAAGCGACTTGTTTTATTTTCGCTTGATATTCGGCATCATAAGCTTGGCTCATGTCTGTAAAACGCGGTCCTTGCTCGGGGTCATTCGGACCGATTAAGGGGTTTTGGCCCGTCAGGTTGATGTGATCCGTGATCAGCATCAGATCTCCTGGTGTAAAGGCATAACTGATGCCACCTGCGGCATTTGTCAACGCCAACGAGTGCACGCCAAGTTGCTTCATTACCCTGATCGGAAAAGTAACCGCTTCGAGCCCGTATCCCTCATAAAAATGGAAGCGCCCCTGCATCGCGACGACTTTTTTCCCGCTCAGATTTCCATAAACAAGTTGGCCTTTGTGCCCTTCAACTGTCGAAATCGGAAAATAAGGAATTTCTTCATAAGGAATCGCAATTGCATCTGTGATTTCTTCGGCCAACTCACCTAAGCCCGAACCCAAAATTAAACCGAATTCAGGTTCTGATAAACCTCTTTCTTCTAAAAATTTGGCGGCTATTCGTATATTATTTTGATTATTTGTCATATCCATACACCTCACTAGTTCAATTCATCCAAAAAGCTACGGCCATTTTGAGTAGCGGCCACCTGAAAATTATCGGATACGGTCGCTCCGATATCCGCAAATTTGCCTTGATTCATCTTGCCGCGACCTGTCATTTTTTTCGAATAAGCCAACAATGGAACATATTCGCGCGTATGGTCTGTCCCTGGGAATGTTGGATCATTACCATGGTCTGCGGTGATCAACAGCAAATCATCATCCGCTAAAGCAGTCAATATTTCAGGGATGCGCCCATCAAAGTCTTCGATTGCCTTAGCGTAACCATTCACGTCTCTGCGGTGTCCGAAGAGCGCATCAAAGTCGACAAGATTCAGGAAACTCAAACCCCGAAAATCTTTTTCCATGACTTTCAGCAACTGGTCCACGCCGTCCATATTACTTTTCGTACGGACATATTCCGTTATGCCTTGGCCATTGTAGATATCATTGATTTTGCCGATGGCAATGACATCATAACCCGATTCCTTCAAGTAATCCAGCGTTGTTTTCCCGAACGGATCCAAGGCGTAATCGTGTCGATTGCTTGTGCGGGTAAAATGTCCTGGAGTTCCGATATACGGTCTGGCGATGATCCTTCCGATCATGTAGGGATCCTCTAATGTAATCTCTCTGACATATTCGCAGATTGCATACAATTCCTCAAGCGGAATGATGTCTTCGTGGGCGGCAATCTGCAGCACCGGATCCGCTGATGTGTAGACGATCAGATCGCCGGTCTTCATTTGGTGCTCACCAAACTCATCCAGAATTTCGGTCCCGCTGGCCGGTTTGTTTCCGATAATTCTCCGGCCTGTGTGAGATTCGATTTTCTGGATTAATTCTTGTGGAAACCCTTCAGGAAAAACGCGGAATGGAGACTGGATGTTCAGTCCCATGATTTCCCAGTGGCCTGTCATGGTGTCTTTACCGACGGACTCCTCCTCGAGTTTTGTATAGTAGCCAAATGACGCACTGTCAGGCTTTACGCCGCTCAGTTCGCGTATGTTTCCCAATCCCAATGTTTCCAGATTAGGAATTTCCAGCCCAGCGACTGCTGCGATATGTCCAAGCGTATCCGATCCAACATCGCCGAACTTATCGGCATCCGGCGCTTCCCCTATGCCGACTGAATCCAAAACGATCAAATGGATGCGATTAAATTTCATGATTTTATTCCTCCCGGATCCTCAGCTTCCTGGATCAAGTAAACTTCAAGCACGAGGATGATATTTTTTATAAATTTCTGTCATTCTTTCTGTCGTGATGTGCGTATAAATCTGGGTAGTAGAAATATCAGCATGCCCCAAAAGTTCCTGCACAATCCTCAGGTCGGCTCCGTTTTCCAGTATATGTGTTGCAAAGGAATGGCGCAGCATGTGCGGAGATACATTTTTATTGATGCCGGCATCTCTCACGGTTTGCTTTAGATTTTTCCAGATTCCTTGTCGTGTGAATCCGTTGCCGTGGAAATTCAGGAACAAATAAGCCGTCTCTTTCCTTCCGTGAGCCAAAGCTGGTCGACTGTCCGACAAATATTCCGAAATCCAGAAGGCGGCTTCCTCCCCCAACGGAACAATTCTTTCTTTATCGCCCTTCCCGATTGTTTGGATGAACCCGATATCCAGATGGATTTCACTCATCGTAATGTGGATGAGTTCACTGACACGAAGACCGGTGGCATACAACAGTTCCAATATGGCCCGATCCCTCAAGCCTAAGACTGTTTTGACATCCGGAGCAGCCATCAAACGTTCGATTTCATCCATCGAGAGCACTTTCGGTAATTTTTGCTGTTTTTTCGGTAATTGGATGGTGACCATCGGATCGTTTTCGATTAATCCCTCTTGCTTCAAGTATTGATGGAATTTCCGGAGACTCGTGATCATTCTCCCGATTGAGGCTGTGGCCAATTTTTCTTCATTCAAGAATTGAAGATACAAAAGTACATCCGGCTTGGTGACATCTCCGAATGCATGAATCTCATTCTTTTCCAAAAAATGGCTATATTTTCTGAGGTCTCGTTGGTAACTGGTGATCGTGTTATCCGAAAGACCTCGCTCAATCCTTAAATAACGCCCGTATGCATTAATTTCTTCTTCCATAACCTTTAACCCATTTCATCTTTTTGAGTCTATTTATTCCTCATTTTTTGTTGGCAATCCCGGCAGATGCCATGAAAAGTCAAACGATGATCCTTAACCACGAATTGATAGCGCGCTTCGACATCCTTTTCGACCTCACCCAACAAATCTTCGTGTATTTCCTCGATATTGCCGCATTCTATGCACAAAAGGTGATGATGGAAATGTTCATTGCTGGTCCTTCTTAAATCGTAGCGGGATAACCCGTCTTCAAACACAACTTTGTAGGTGATGTTCAGCTCCGTCAAGATTTCCAAAGTCCGATAGACCGTGGCAAGGCCAATGTCGGGATGCTTAAGCCGCAACAGCAGGAAAATTTCCTCCGCACTGAGATGCTCTTTTTCCTTTTCCAGCAGCACGCTGACAGTCGCTTCTCGTTGTGGAGTGAGCTTGAATCCTGCCTCTTGCAATTGTTTTTTGATGGTATTTAATGACAATTCCGTCACTGCTGTCGGCTCCTTTAAGGACAGGCTGAAGACCTAATCCTTTTTGATTAATTTAGTGTGTCCGTCTTCTTGGATGATCAGTCTGGCTTTCAACAAATGGCCCAAAGCCCTTTTGAACTGCGCTTTGCTGATGCCAAAGTATTCTTTGATTGCTTCTGGATCACTCTTGTCCCAATAAGGCAAGCTGTGCGTTGGGCTCTGCTCCAACAACACCAGAATCATGGCGGCATCCTCACCGATTGCTTCGTGAGCACGCGGTTTCAAGGACAGATTCAGCATGCCGTGTTGACTGATGCCGACGACCCGCCCGCTTACGACTTCGCCCAAACGCGGTTCAATCTCGCGCTCAGATGGGTGAATGAATCCGATGTAATGATCGTCCGTCAGGATGAACGTTCCTACTAATTTCAAACGGAAGACAGTTCCGGTTATGTCTTTGTTTTTCAATTCCTCACCCGGGGTACGGGAAATGGAACGGAATACCGGCTCGTCGGCGATGATGCCCCATAGACGATCTTTGCTGTCCTGCTCTAAGGCAATCAGTAATCGGTCTCCTTTTTTCGGCCATAGTGATTTGATGTCGGGCAAGTTATCCAAGGAAACCACAATTTCTTTGTCGTCCAGGCCGATATCCACAAACACGCCCAAATCTTTCCGGACTGCCACAACTGTTCCCCAGCCGTATTTTCCTACTTGGCTAGCCGGTTCTTTTAAGGTCATGCGAAGTTGCTTGTTCATGCCCTCGTATACGAAACCTTTAACAGTGTCCCCCAATTGCAATGCTGTTTCCGATTCATCTTTATCCAATCTGTAAGTGATGCCGTCTTTCTGAACGAAGACATTTTTTTCGTTCTCGTCCACGATTACTCCTGTAATGATTGTTCCAAGTACTTTACTCATATTTTTCCTCCAGACGGTCTTTTCGTCGCTGTATTTCTTCCATTTTATCATATCACAAAATGATTTCCAAAGCGTCGTTGTTGTGAGCTTGTCATATTTGTGAAATTTCTGATATTTAAGCAAAGCAAATGGGTCCGAGACTCTCGTCCCAGACCCAAAGATGCTCTCTAATTTAGTTCAGCTTAGATGGTAGTAGTTGCACCGCGGTAGATGATGCCACGACGAGAATCGATTGTGATCAATTCATTATCTTGCACTAATGAAGTCGCATTTTCTGCTCCTACGATTACCGGAATTCCTTTTGCGATACCAACAACAGCAGCATGACTTGTCAAGCCGCCAGCTTCAACGATTACCGCTGCAGCTTTTTCAAATGCAGGTGTATAGTCTTTATCAGAGTTCTTCAATACCAAAATGCAGTCCTCTGTCACTTTAGCGATTGCTTCCTCAGCTGAAAGAGCTACAACAGCTTTTCCGATGACAGATTTGTCGCCGATACCTTGGCCGGAAGTCAATTTGGTTCCGATCAATTGGATCTTCATCAAGTTTGTTGTTCCGCGTTCGCCTACTGGTACGCCGGCAGTGATGATGATCAAGTCGCCTTCTTTAGCGAATTTTTCTTCTTTGGCAACTTTTGCAGCCAATTCCATCATTTCATCAGTTGAATCAGGTTTTTCGGTTACGAATGGATACACACCCCATGAAAGTGCCAATCCACGTCTTTGACGCTCCGAGAAAGTGACTGCAACGATGTGTGATTTCGGACGGTATTTAGAGATCATGCGCGCTGTATGTCCAGATTCAGTAGCGGCAACGATTGTTTGGATGTTAAGGTTGCGGGCTGTATGTCCAACCGATTGACCGATTGCTTCAGCCATATCTGTGTTGCTGTATGCTTTCAAAGCAAATGCATCTTGTCCAACGATCGCTTCTTCAGTACGGATAGCGATTGTAGCCATTGTCGTAACGGATTCAACCGGGTAATCCCCAGCAGCTGTTTCTCCTGATAGCATAACTGCATCAGTACCGTCAAAGATTGCGTTGGCAACGTCCCCTGCTTCAGCACGTGTAGGACGTGGGTTGCGTTGCATGGAATCCAGCATTTGAGTTGCTGTAATGACTGGTTTGCCTAAAGCGTTACATTTTTTGATCAACATTTTTTGTGCGATAGGAACTTCTTCCGTAGGGATTTCTACTCCTAAGTCACCACGGGCAACCATCAGACCTTGAGAAACTTTCAAGATTTCATCGATGTTATCAAGACCTTCTTGGTTTTCGATTTTAGGGATGATTTGGATGTGGGTTGCATTGTGTTTTTCCAAAATTTCAGTGATAGCCAATACATCGCTCGCGCGACGCACGAAGCTCGCTGCGATAAAGTCGACGTCATTTTCGATTCCGAAGATAATATCTTCCGTATCTTTTTGTGTAATTCCTGGGAAATTCGTTTTGATTCCTGGAAGATTGACACCTTTTTTATTTTTCAGAATGCCTGAGTTTTTGATCAAAGTAACAATTTCATTGTTCTCTCTGTCGATTTCAGTCACTTCAAGGTCGATCAAGCCGTCATCCAATAAAATATGGTTTCCGACAACAACATCGTCGATCAATTCTGGGTAAGTGATTGAGAATTTATCTTTTGTACCCTCAACTTCTGTCATAGAGATTCTTACTGTTTCGCCGGCGATCAATGACACGATGCCGTCTTTCATGTTGTTTGTACGGATTTCAGGACCTTTTGTATCCAAAAGGATAGCGCACATTTTACCTGTGATTTTTGAAGCTTCGCGAATATTGACGATACGGGCACCATGCTCTTCAAAATCCCCGTGCGAAAAATTTAAGCGGGCAACATTCATACCGGCATTGATTAATTTGACGAGTGTTTCTACAGATTCACTGGCAGGTCCGATTGTACATACAATTTTTGTCTTTTTCATAGAAAATAAGCACCTCATTTTATATTTTGTAAAACGTAAGTAAACTTTTCGTTAGAAAGAAATTTCTTTGTTGATTTGGTAAAGTGACAACATTGGCAAGTGTTTTTGGTTCTCAAGCGTGTCGATGATATCGTTGAAAACAACTTCATCACCCTTGACGCCTACGCAGATTCCGCCTTTGCCTTCTTCCAGCATTTTAACGGCGTTGTAACCAAAAAGGCTTCCCAGTACACGGTCTTTCGCTGAAGGGGATCCTCCGCGTTGCACGTGGCCCAGAACAGTGACACGTGTGTGGAATTCTTCGAATTCGGAAAGTTTCTCTGCGAATTCATTCCCTGACATTACGCCTTCAGCCAACATGATGATTGTATGTTTTTTGCCGCGCGCTCTGCCTTCCTGGATTTCAGCAACTACTTCTTCCATTGTGAATTCTTTTTCGGGAATGACGATGGATTCCGCGCCACTGCCGATACCGGTCCATAAAGCGATGTCTCCGGCGTTTCTGCCCATTACTTCAACAACGAATGTACGGATATGGCTTGTTGCAGTATCTCTGATTTTGTCCACAGATTCCAATACTGTATTGATAGCAGTATCAAAACCAAGTGTGTAATCAGTACCCGGAATATCATTGTCGATTGTTCCTGGGATACCAATTGTCGGGAACCCTAATTTAGTAAGCGCTGCTCCTCCACGGTAGGATCCATCCCCACCGATTACGATCAGACCATCGATGCCGAATTTCTTCAACTGCTCGATCCCTTTAAGCTGTCCTTCAAGTTTTGCGAACTCCGGATAGCGGGCAGAATATAAAATTGTACCCCCACGGCTGATTGTGTCTCCGACATCATCAATCGTCAGTCGACGGAAATCTCCGGCTACCATACCTGCATAACCATAATTGATGCCATATACTTCCAAACCGTCATAAATGCCTTTGCGCACAACGGCGCGAATGGCGGCATTCATTCCTGGTGCATCTCCACCACTTGTTAATACTGCAATACGTTTCATTAGACTTCACCTCATCAATAAAGTTAAAAACTCTCAATTTCCAAAAAAAATCATGCGTTAAATATTTTTTGAATTTGTCCTTCACTATCTTATCATCTTTTTATGAAAATGTCTTTTAATTTCACGTTTTTTTGATTGTTAAAAAAGAAACAATGAAAAATAATGGCTTCTTGTGCGGAATATCGCCACATTTAGACAAATTGTTATTACTACCGCCCGTATTCGGCTAATCCGATGCAGATGCATCCATCCAAAACGGATTAGCCGTTTTGGCAGCTTATGCTTTTATGAAAACAATATACGGATATCAACTTTTTATTTTCATTTGACAGCTACATTTTCGTTTCCAAAAACAGCCTTCAGTGATCCAAGCAACTCACTAGAAATAGCGACCCAATTTTCTGCTGATAAACGCATTGTTTGTTTGGTAATTTCATTGTATAGGATAACAGGATGATCTCCTCGCTGATTCCCCAGTACCTGATACATCTTCTTGAACAATTCAGGCTTGTTGTTTTCCGCCGTCAAACGGATGAAGACATTCTCCTTTTTTTGACCCATCATTTCCTGATAAGCTTCGGCATCCCAGATGTGCGTGACCAAAAAATTCGTTTTGTCGGCTTGTTTCGACCGCTCCAGCTTGCCTTCGACGACAAGCAACTGGTTTGTCTTCAGCAGTTTCATGAATCGGATATAGTACTCGGGGAAAATCGTAATACTGATTTCACCGGTACTATCTGTCAAGTTTGCGAAAGCCATCGGATCGCCCTTCTTCGTCTGGATTCTGCGGATGTCTTTGATCAAGCCCATCGTGCGCATTTTCTTGTCGTATGCCAGCTCGGTGACATACGCAACAGCACCATTGTTGTATAATTTGCCGAACTGGTCAATCGGATGGCCCTTCAAAGAATGGCCCAACGCGGCTTCTTCCAAATCCAGCAATTCCAATAATGGCATTTCTTCCGTTTCGACATATTTCGGTTCCAGTATCGAAAACAGATCGATGTTGTTTCCGCTGTAATCGATGCTGTTCAGCATACCCGGCAGCGACTGCAACAGCGTCGCACGCGAATGCCCGAAACCGTCGAACGCCCCGCTGAAGATGAGCGGTGTGATGTTTTCGTTCTTCAGCCACTTCGGATGGATCCTTCTTAAAAATTGCACGAAATCCTTGTAGTGCCCGTGAGCTTGGCGCTCTTTGATGATCTCCTGGATAAAATCGCGTCTGAGGCCCTTTATCCCGCCCAAGCCGAATTGGATCGTCTGCTGCTGCAGGGCAAACTTCCAGTTGCTTGTGTTGATGTCTGGATAGGAAATGCTGATGTTGCGCCTTTTCAGTTCGATGAAGTATTCCCTCATCTTATCCGAGTGTTGGTTGACGGAATTCAGCAAAGCGGCAAAAAATGCTTCAGGGAAGTGCGCCTTCATGTAGGCGAGTTGATAGGCTATGAAGGAATAGGCCACCGAATGCGAACGGTTGAACCCGTAATTGGCGAAACGCTCGATGTAGTCGTACACTTGCTCGGCTGTCTGCTCGGAATAACCTTGCTGTAGCGAACCTTCAATAAAGTGTCTTCTTTCTTCATCAATGGCCGATTTTTGTTTTTTACCTATCGCTCTTCTGAGGATATCCGCTTCCCCCAAACTGAAGCCGGCCATCCGTGAAGCCACCTGCATAACCTGTTCTTGATAGACCATTACCCCGTAGGTTACCTCTAGGATTGATTTCAGATCAGGATGGAGATAATCGATTGCGGCCAGCCCTTTTTTCCTCGAAATGAAGAGGTCGATCTGTTCCATCGGACCCGGTCGATAAAGCGCATTGACGGCGGCGATATCTTCGATCGATTCCGGCCCGAGCTTGCGCAACACATTTTTTATGCCTGGGGATTCGAACTGGAACACCCCATTCGTATCCGCTCTTCGGAATATTTCGAGCGTGCGATCATCATCCATCGGTATTTCCCAAATGTTGATGCTCTCTTTGCATGCCGCGCTGGCCAACTGCACCGCATCGTTCAGTATCGTCAGATTTTTCAACCCAAGGAAGTCCATTTTGAGAAGGCCGATTTCTTCGATGTTGCCCATCGTGTATTGCGTCAGATACAGCTCGCTGTTTTTTTTCTGCAAAGGCACAATGTCCCTTAACGGATTGTCGCTGATGACGACGCCTGCCGCATGAGTGGAAACATGCCGCGGAACGCCTTCAATCTTTTCAGCTGTTTCGTACAACAAACGGTTCACATCGTTCGTGCTGATCAGGTTCTGCAATTCTTTTGACTTCTGCCTTGCCTCCGCCAGACTGATGCCCAATTGATTCGGGATCGCATTCGACCAGGCTTGCGCCTCTGCAACCGTGAGTCCGAATACCCGTGCAGTATCACGCAAAGACATTTTTGCCGCCAGCGTTCCAAATGTGGCTATTTGGGCAACGTGGTCCGAACCGTATTTATCCCGGACATAATGCAGAATATCATCCCTACGATTATCCGGAAAATCCAGATCGATATCCGGCATATTGTAGCGTTCCTTGTTCAAAAATCGCTCAAATAGCAGATCGTATTTGATTGGATCGACATGGGTGATGCGCAGGACGTATGAGACGAGCGAACCGGCAGCAGAACCCCGACCAGCTCCCGGCATGATCTTCGCTTTCCGGGCATATGCCATCACATCCCAAACGATAAGGAAGTAATCATCGAAGCCCATTTCATGGATGACTTCCAATTCGTATGCCAAGCGTTTTTCATACGCTGCATCCGGGGCAGTGATCCGCTGACGTAGCCCTTCTTCGCAGAGCCTTCTGAGGTATGCTTGGGGTGTCGTTCCGGGAGGCAACGGGTAGCGCGGCAGCAGTGACTGATGCAGCGGCAGCTCGATTTCAATTTCGTCGGCAATTTTCTGGGTTGTTTCAGCCGACTCGACCAAATCTGCTTCCCGGAATTTCCTTTCGATTTCTCCGCAGGACGGCAAGTAGTACGTGCCATCCAAAGTCTCCGATTGCAAATCCACTTTTTCGTTCGCTTCGATCGCCCTCAGTACACGGCAACTGAAATTATCACTCGGCTCCAGATATCTGACATCATGCATAGCTGTTGTCGGAATGTTTGTCTCCTGCGACAAAAGCAACAGTCGCGGAATGATTGGCTTCATTTTCTCGTGGAGCTGAACACCCAAATAAAAATTGCCGTGACCGAAGATTTTTTCCCATGCCAAACTGGCTGCTTTGGCGTTTTGCTGATCATTTCCGTTCAAAAATCTTTCGATTTCGCCCTTTTCTCCTGGGGTGATTGCGATGATGCGGCTTGAATCATCCTCCAAAAGGGAAAGCAACTCCTTATCCGGAACGTCCTGATTCCTGAGCGTCGACAAAGCCATCAACTTTTTGTAGCCCTCAAAATCCTTCGCCAACAAAACCAACGGAAAGGTGCGATCTTTACTGATGATTCCGGGCAAATCCAGTTGGATCCCCAGAATGGGTTGGATAGCGTACTTTTTGCAAAGTTTGAAGAAGTCGACTTGGCCATAAAGGACATTTTGATCCGCCAATGCGATGGCCTGATAGCCTTTTGCCTTGGCGCTGCGCACCAAATCCTCTATTCGGGTAGTCGTTTGCAAAAGAGAATAGGCACTGATGACCTGCAAATGCACAAAAGACATGTCTGAGACCTCCTTTTTCTAATCAATATTATCATTATAGCGTACCCGTCCTAATCCAAGAAGCGAAAAAGTCGTTGGGCAAGTAATGCTTGTCATCTCCAAAAAAAGTGATAAAATGAATTTCGAGAAGAGGTGTAAACGACATGAAATATATTGCAATCATTTTTTGGGGATTTATCTTAGGGCAAGTATCTGTTTATCTGGGCAGCGCCTTATCCGGCGGAAGCTATGACTTTATGATCGCAACCATGACGGGTATCTTTACCGCACTGATCGTAGTTCTTGTTTCTGCGTTGATGCCGAAGACGGCCTCCCATAAATAACCGATAGTTCGTTCTAAAGACGGCATAAAAAACAAAAAACCTTCAGGGAACAATTTCCTGAAGGTTTTTTTGAATTGAAAAGTACAAAATTGATGGCCAGCTTCACGGGTTAGCCCTTCGGAAATTAGATAAATCGTACCTATTGCGCTCTACGATGCTCAGTCGGCACGATTTCCTAAATTTCTTTCAGGGCTGAACGAACCCGTTCCGCTTTTCTATTTATTTGATGAACATCGCATCCCCAAAGCTGAAGAATCGGTATTTTTCTTTGACTGCGTACTCATAAGCAGCTAAGACGTTGTCTCTGCCGGCAAAAGCGCTGACCAGCATGACCAAGGTCGATTTCGGCAAATGGAAATTGGTGATGATGCCTTGCACAACCTTGAATGAATAGCCTGGCGAAATGAAAATTTTGGTCCATCCGCTGTCCGCCTTGATTTCCCCATCAAATTTCGTGCCGATCGTTTCCAGTGTCCGCACAGAAGTCGTACCAACCGCCACTATTTTACCGCCGTTGGAGCGGACCTGATTCAGCGCTTGCGCTGCCTCGTCCGTCAGCTGGTAAAATTCCGAATGCATTTCGTGGCTGGCGATATCATCGACCGATACCGGACGGAAAGTCCCCAAGCCCACATGCAACGTCAGATAGACGATCTCGACACCTTTATTGGCCACTTCCTCAAGCAAATCAGCCGTGAAATGAAGTCCGGCTGTCGGAGCAGCCGCCGACCCGACTTCTTTAGCATAAACGGTCTGATAGCGTTCCTGATCGTCCAATGTTTCCTTTATATATGGCGGCAACGGCATTTCGCCCAGCGATTCCAGTATTTCCAAAAATACGCCGTCATATTTGAAATTCAAGATGCGTCCGCCGTGATCCAACGATTGCGTCACTTCCGCCGTCAAGCGTCCATCCCCAAAAGAGATGACTGTCCCGACTTTGACCCGTTTGCCTGGTTTGACGAGCGTCTCCCACTCATCCCCTTGGATATTGTTCAAAAGCAGGACTTCGATATGCCCGCCCGTATCCGGTTTGACGCCATGCAGTCGCGCAGGCAGCACCCGTGTGTTGTTCAGCACCAGCGCGTCACCTGCCTGAAGTTCCGCCACCATGTCGGTGAAATGTTTGTCCGTGATTGCTCCAGTCTTGGAGTCCAGGGAAAGAAGCCGGGATGATGACCGATCCAGCAGTGGTGTCTGCGCAATCAGCTCTTCCGGCAAATAAAAATCAAAATCACTTGTCCTCATTGATAAAATACCTCACTTATTTTTCTGTATCATACGATATTCCCAAATGGTCGTATGCCATCGGAGTCGCTACTCTGCCGCGCGGGGTGCGCTGCAGGAAACCCAATTGGAGCAGATAGGGTTCGTACATGTCCTCTATCGTTTCCATTTCTTCACCGATGTTGGCTGCTATCGTCGAAAGACCGACGGGGCCACCGTTATAGAATCGGATCATTGTCGTCAATATTTGCCGATCCAAGTCATCAAGCCCTTTGTTGTCCACGCTCAAAATGGACAAAGCTTTGTCGGCGATTTCCTTCGTGATCAGGCCATCGCGATAGACTTGGGCGAAATCGCGCACACGGCGGAGCAACCTGTTGGCAACACGCGGGGTGCCTCTGGATCTCAAGGCGATTTCGACAGCGCCTGACTCATCGATTTTCGTGGACAAAACATCCGACGAGCGATGGACGATCTGCCGGAGATCCTCGAGGCTGTAATATTCCATCCGCGAAACGATCCCGAACCGGTCACGCAAAGGAGCCGAAAGACTGCCGGCTTTTGTCGTGGCACCGACCAGCGTGAACGGCGGCAAGGTAAAGTGGACCGGATGGGCTGTCGGACCTTGCCCGATGATGATGTCCACATAATAATCCTCCATGGCAGAGTAGAGCACTTCTTCCACTATCCGCGGCAAGCGATGGATTTCATCAATAAAAAGGACATCCCCTGCTTCCAGTTCATTGAGCAATACCATCAGATCGCCTGGCCGCTCGATTGCGGGTCCGCTCGTGCTGTGGATGCGGACTTCCAATTCATTGGCGATGACCATCGCCAGTGTCGTTTTCCCCAACCCGGGCGGTCCGTATAACAGGACGTGATCTAAGGCTTCACTACGCGCTTTCGCGGCCTGAATATACACTTTCAGTTCATTTTTCACTTTGTCTTGCCCGATATATTGTGCCATCATTTGCGGCCGTAATGTTTTTTCGATCAAATCTTCTGTTAGGTCTTCCGTATTTCCGGAAACAATTCTGTTTTCAGCTGTCATCTATATCACCCTTTTAAAAGTAGCTTGAATGCCGTACGAAGCACTTCTTCGGCGCTGGAATAGTTTTCTTTTTCCAATAGCGGCAGTATTTTCTTCACTTCACGGTCCGAATATCCCAAACCGGCCAAAGCTTCCAAAGCTTCCGTCAAGACAGCGGACTGTGCGCCAGCAGTGTCGTGGACCGGATGTTCTTCCATCCAATACGTATCGGGCAGCAATTCGCCGAGTTTGCCCTTCAAGTCCAAGATGATCTGCGAGGCTGTCTTTTTGCCTACACCCGGGAATTTCACCAAATACCCCACATTATCCGTTTCGATCGCTTGGATCAGGCCTAAGTGATCATCGCTCGCCAATATCGACAAGCCGCTTTTCGGCCCGATTCCGGAGACGCTGATCAGTTTCAAATACAACTGCTTTTCCGTGTAGTCCTTGAAGCCGAACAGTGTGATCGCATCCTCGCGGACCGCCTGATAGATGTAAAACGTTATCTCCTGGTTCAGGCTTCCGGAAAACCGGAAAGGATTCGCAACCTGCAATTGGTAGCCGATGCCACCATTCTCCAGAACCACATAGAGCGGTCCCACGAAGACTAATTTACCTTTTATGTATTCGTACATCATCTGACTCCTACTCTTCATTTCCTGATTTTCATTCGGTCCTATCATAACATAAACCTGAACGGAAATGACAGCCGATCAGCCATTTATGTGGGAACAATCGTTTGGTCTGCATGACGCAACAAAAAGTCCCAGGACCGGTAGCCATGGGACTTAGCTTTGCTGACTATTCGAATAATAGTTTGTATTCAGAGTAGCCTTCCGCATCCAATTGATCGTAAGGGACGAAGCGCATGGCCGCCGAATTGATGCAGTAGCGCAGTCCACCTAACTCCGCAGGACCGTCCTCAAAAACATGCCCCAGATGTGAGTCGGCTTGAGAACTGCGGACTTCCGTGCGTTTACGCATCAATTTACGGTCTTCCAGCTCTTTCAGAGTGGAGATCGGTTTTGCAAAGGAAGGCCAGCCGCAGCCTGCATCATATTTGTCTGCAGAGCTGAACAATGGTTCTCCGCTCACTACATCCACATAGATGCCCTTTTCATAAAAATCATCGTACTCGCCGGAAAAAGGTCTTTCCGTAGCTTCGTTCTGTGTCACTTCATATTGTAAAGGCGTCAAGCGCTTCAATAGTTCCTCTTTGTTGTCCATCTTAGTATCAGACCCCTTTCTTTTCATTGCTACAGTATATCAAAAAATGCAAAAAAGCAGAACAAAAAAGTCTTGTTCTGCTTTTTATCTGTTTATTTAGTCTTTGATCAGAACAGGTTCCCCAAAATGCTTCCCAAAATACCACCCAATCCGCCCGTAGCCGAAGGAGTTGTCGTTCCGGACTGCTTAGGAAAGAGATCGGTAATATCGAAATTGCTTGTAGCTGTTTCTTCAGCTTGTTTGGAGAAAATGTCGGTCTGTTTGGCCACACCATCGGCATCCAATCCATCGGCATCCTTTTTGTCAGCCAGCATGCCCAGAATCATTGGCGCCATGGAAGCCAAAACTTTAGCAACCTCAGATTTGCTGATGCCTGTTTGGGCAGCAATCTGATCCACGACTTTATCTTTGTCCCCGAAGGCATGATCCAATATTTTATCGCCATCATCTGTATCGACCTTCTTGAACACATCTTCAATCGAGGATACATCTTTGGTCTGACCTTTATGTTTTTCCAATGCATCTGATAAGGAATCTTTCCCTGCTTTTGACTCTGCGTTTTTGCTTAATGCCCGAAGGATCAAAGGGATTGCAACAACAGCCAATTTCGGCAAAATGCTTGCATCAACGCCCGTTTTGCTGCCCAAGGCCTGGATCGAACTTTCTTTGTTCAGTTCGCCCATCATTTCGGAAATGTCATTGATTTGCACCATTTTTTCCACTCCTATCTTTTATTTAACTATCCTGATTTTACAACAAATGAGCAGAAATAAGAAATGATAAGCTTTCAGTGCGGGTCCTGGATCCGTTTGAACATTTTCTCCATATCCTGGTTGGAGAACTGAATCAACACAGGTCTACCGTGCGGGCAATTGTAAGGATTGTCCGTTTCGGCAAGATCGACCAATAGTTGGCTTGCTTCTTTGTCGCTTAGGAAATGATTCGCCTTGATCGAGCGCTTGCAACTCATCATGATGGCAGTGGCTTCCCGAAGCTTTTTGATGGAGATATCACCTTCCGCCAAATACATCTCCACCAGTTCCTTCAGAATGTCTTCCTCCTCACCAGGCGTGAACCAGGCAGGATGTTTTTCAACGATAAAACTGTTCTGGCCGAATGGTTCCAGGAACAGGCCCATCGCTTGCAGCTCTTCCCGATTTTCCTGGATCAACTGGAATTCATTGGCGGGATAATCCAGGATGATCGGTATCAGCAACCCTTGGAGATCGGTAGAAACCTTGCCGATTTCCTCACGATAATATTCATATTTGATTCGCTCTTGGGCAGCATGCTGATCGATGATGTAGAGGCCGTTTTCATTTTGCGCGAACAGGTAAGTGCCATGCATCTGGCCGAAAAAGTGCAAATCCGGGAACGGACGCTTGCTCGCAGATCCCATCTCTGCCTCCGCTTCGACTTTCTGAACGGTTTTCATGATCGGTTCTTCATGGGCAACCGGATTTTTTGGATGGATAGATACATGTGGAGCATTCGGTTCATCGTGGTCCTGCGCTGGTTGATCAGTGAACAGAACAGCGTAAACTTCTTGTTCTTCACTTGTAGGCGGCAGGCCCTCCGAAGGCGCGACTTCTTCAGAACCCATAAACGCTTGTTCACGTTCGGAATTTCCATTATGAACCGGCCCGTTGTCAAATGCTGTCTCCAATGATCGGAAATTCTCATATTCGCTTGTCGCCAGCAGCTTCGTTTCCGTTTCTTGCACGAGCTCTTGATCGAATGACCGGAAAGAGACACTCAACTGCTCGGTCCGGACCGGTTCAGCTGGACTCGGGCGTTTGAACTTCAGATTTTCGATGCCGCTCGGAATGCGTTCTTCGGTCCGCAAAACAGCAGCGACCGCGCTCTGGATCAATTCTCCGAGTTCTTTTTCTTTGCTGATCCTGATTTCTTTTTTCGAAGGATGGACATTCACATCCAACAACAAGGAATCCGCATCCATCACAATGACAGCGAGCGGATACCTGCCGACCATCAGCTTGGATCCATAGCCATCGATGATCGCTTTATTCAAGGCGTAATTTTTTATGAAACGCCCGTTCAGTATCAAGGTGATGTAGTTGCGGCTTGCCCGCGTCGTGTCAGGCAAACTGATGTAGCCCTTCACTTTGAAGTCCAAATTTTCGTTCTCGATCAGTTTCATCTTCTTGGCGGTCAGTGTCCCGTAAACGCCCGCGATAGTCTGGCGCAGATCGCCGTTGCCAGCCGTGTGCAGAAGTTGGTTGCCTTCATGATGCAAACGGAAGGCGATCTCCGGATGACTCAAGGCGATCCGGTTCATGATGTCGGTGATGTTCGACAATTCAGTCTGGAGGGAACGGATGTATTTCAAACGGGCCGGCGTGTTGTAGAAAAGATCTTCGACGATGATCGTCGTCCCTTTACGGGATTTGTTCGGCCTTTCTTCCTCGATGACGCCGCCTTTTATCGACAAGTAGGTGCCGCTCTGTTCAGCGACAGCCGTTTCGATCGAAACTTTGGCGACGGAAGCGATACTGGGCAAAGCCTCACCCCGAAACCCCAGCGAGTGGATGCGGAAAAGATCATCCTGCGTATAGATTTTGCTGGTCGCGTGCCGCGTAAAGGCAAGTTTCACCTCATCCGCCGCGATGCCATCGCCGTTGTCGGTGACCTGCACCTTCTTTAATCCAGCTTCTTCGATGAAAACATCGATCTGGGTACTGTTGGCATCGATTGCGTTCTCAACCAATTCCTTAACGACCGATGCCGGCCGTTCGATCACTTCACCGGCAGCGATTTGGTTCGTCAATATTTGGGAAAGCTCCCTGATTTTGGCCATCTTACTCACCTACTTTTTTGCGATTTCAGCAACTTTTTCCAACTGTCCAGCATCAGCATAGCTTGCATCGGTGTGCAATCCTCCAGCGCCAAGTCCGACAATTCATCGAGAACGTGCTTCTCGTTCGGATGCATCGCGCTCTCCTGAAACAACGCCAATTGCTCAATTGTATCATCCGGAACAGACAAGTCCGAACCTGAATGCAGCACATGCTGTTCATTCAATGAGTCGAGGATGACCTGCGCCTCGGCAATCAATTCATGCGGCATTCCGGCCAGCTTGGCTACATGTAGGCCATAACTTTTGTCTGCAGGACCCTGCATCAGTTTATGCAGGAACACCAATTCTCCGTCTTTTTCGATTGCCCCGACATGAACATTCTTTGTCCCCGCCAAATCGTCTTCGAGTTGGGTCAATTCATGGTAATGCGTCGAAAACAGCGTTTTTCCTTTGATGGTGCGATTGATGTAACGCAGGATCGCTTCGGCCAAGGCCATGCCGTCATACGTTGCTGTGCCTCTGCCGATTTCGTCGAACAAGATCAAACTCTTATCGGTCGCGAAGCGTAATGCTTGGTTCGTTTCGACCATTTCGACCATGAATGTACTCTGCCCGGAATAGAGGTCATCAGCCGCACCAATGCGCGTGAATATTTGGTCAAAGATCGGCAAATGGGCTTTCTCGGCCGGCACAAAACAACCCATCTGGGCCAGGATGACAATCAACGCAACCTGACGCATGTAGGTGCTCTTACCTGACATGTTCGGCCCGGTGATCAGCAGAATATGATTGTCCTCATCCATGGAAATGCTGTTGGGCACAAATTTGTCTTTGCCGATGACGCGTTCCACAACCGGATGGCGCCCTTCTTTGATGGACAGATTGCGGTCGCTGTTGCTCAACTCGGGCTTGGAAAAATGATAGGCTTCGCTGACATGAGCGAACGACTGCAGGACATCGATCTCCGCCACCAATTTGGCAAGCGCCTGCAACTGTCGGCTGTATCCTTTTATTTCCTCCCGCAAGGCGACAAACAACTCATGCTCCAATTCGACAGACTTTTCCTCCGCCTCCAAAATAAGCGTCTCTTTCTCTTTCAATGCAGGTGTGACGAATCGTTCGGCATTGGCGAGCGTCTGTTTGCGCTCATACGTACCTTCTGGCAACGCCGCAAGGTTCGCCTTCGTTACTTCTATGTAATAGCCAAAAATGCGGTTGTAGCCAATTTTCAGCGTTTTGATGCCGGTCTTTTCTCTTTCCTCTTTCTGCAGCATCGCTATCCAAAGTTTCCCATTGTTCATCGCATCGCGGTAACGATCCAATTGCTCATGGTAGCCATCGCGGATAATGTTGCCTTCGGTGATTTGGATAGGTGGATTATCCGTGATTGCCCGTTCAATCAGTTCGATGATTTCTGGGTAAGATTCCAATTTGCCGATGACATCCTGCCAAACATCCGGTTCATCGATTGTTGCGATGGCTTGGACCAACCCTGGAATCTGCTGCAGAGAGATTTTCAGCTGGATCAGATCACGACCGTTGATATTACCTAGCGATACTCTGGCGACCAAACGTTCCAGATCATACACCGATGTCAAAGCATCGTTGATGTCCATCCGCTCAAAATAGTGGTTGACCAGCGACTCCACTTTCCGTTGCCTTTCGAGTATGTCGCTCAGGTTGATCAGCGGCTTTTCAAGCCATTGTTTCAGCATCCGCCCGCCCATAGCCGTTTTTGTTTCATCCAGCGTCCACAGCAGGCTGCCTTTCTTCTGCTGCGTCCGGATGGATGCGGACAACTCGAGGTTGCGCCGCGCATAGGTATCCATCTTCAGAAAAGCGTCGGTTTGATAAGCAACGGCCTTTTGAAGATGTGACAGGCTGCGCTTTTGGGTATCCGAAAGATAGCTCAGCAACAAAACTAGCACATCTTTTTCCGACTGTTGCGGCAATTCCCCAACCAGATCGTGGACATCCGTTTCCGGAATCAGCTTCTCCTGGATAGAAACCAGGATTCCAAACTGTTTTTCCAACTTTTCCGTCAGGACTTCAGCTGTTTTTGCGTCCAGGACAATCTCTTTGAACGGCAACGTCTGGAGCTCGTTGAATACGCCATCTTCGTTGGTCAGGAGGGTGACTTTCAGCTCCCCCGTCCCGATATCGACATATCCGAGCGCATACCCGCCGGCTTCATTTCGAAAGACACTTGCCAAGTAATTATTTGCCTTGTTCTCGCTGCCATTCTCATTCAAAAATGTACCCGGGGTAATAACCCGGACGACTTCCCGCCTCACCATGCCTTTTGTCAGCTTGGCATCCTCCATCTGTTCGCAAACGGCGACCTTGTGCCCCATTTCCACGAGTCTCCGGATGTATTCCGCCGCTGCGTGATAGGGAACCCCGCACATCGGAATCGGCTCATCAGCATTTTTGTTGCGGCTCGTCAGCGTTATTTCCAGTAATTTTGCGGCCTTCATGGCATCATCGTGGAACAATTCGTAGAAATCACCCAAACGATAGAATAAAAACGCATCCGGATACTGTTTTTTTATGGATAAATATTGTTTCATCATCGGCGTATTTTTAGTCTTCTGTGGCATTTTTTCACCTCTATCAATATATCTCTTCAATCCTCATACTTCATCTTTTTCGACAGCGTCATCGATGCCGCGTTGGATGATGCCGATGACATTCTCCAATAGTTCGTTGGCATCCCATAAAGCTTCTCGGTATTGTTGGACTGCTATGCTGTCCTTCAATTGCTTGTTGAGGTCGGCTAATTCAGCGGCTGTTTTTTCAGCCGCTGCTGGCTTAGCATAATGTTCAAAAGCCGCGGCTTCTTTTTGTTTGCTTTTGATGGCCTCAACCAATTGTTCCAGCGCCCGATTCTCTTTTATATTTTCTTTGACCTCTTGGTAACGGGTGATTACTTCATTTTTTTTCAGTATCTCGATCAGACTATTTAATTCAACTTCTGTCGGACCTTCGATAGGTAGTTCTTGGGTCAATAGAATTCCCCTCCAAATGGACGATCTTCATTGATCACGATGTTTTCGATTTTTACGCATTTGCCGGTCTGGTCATTGATTTCAACGTAGCAGCCGGAGAGCAGTTTTCGGCCTTTTTCAGGTACTTCGTGGCGGATCGGCAATTGCGTCAGAAATTTCTGGATGATGATTTCTTTTTCGACACCCAAAATGCTGTCATAAGCCCCGGTCATTCCAGCGTCTGTCAGATAGCCTGTCCCGTCAGGCAAAATGCGCGCATCATTTGTCTGCACATGCGTGTGCGTGCCGACCACAGCCGATACGCGACCGTCCAAATACCAGCCCATCGCTTGTTTTTCGCTAGTTGTTTCGGCATGAAAATCGACAAAGATGCAATTCGTTTCTTTGCGGACCTGCTCAAGGATGTCATCCGCTTTTCGGAAAGGATCATCCAGACTATTCATGAAGACGCGTCCGTGCAGGTTCACCACAGCTAATTTCAATTGATTCACTTTTATGATCGTCCAACCGATGCCAGGAGTCCCTTCCGGGAAATTAGCCGGACGGATCATCTTGTTGGCTGTTCCGATGAATTCGAATATGTCACGGTTATCCCACGTGTGGTTCCCCATGGTGATGACATCGACACCGGTCTGCAAAAATTCTTTATAGATTTTTTCCGTTATGCCTCTGCCGCCAGCTGCATTCTCTCCATTTACGATGGTCACTTGCGGACGATAATGTTTCTTCAGTTGTGGGAGTGTATCCTGCAGCATCTGTCTGCCGATTGAACCTACGACATCTCCAATAAATAATACTTTCATCTTCAGCCTCTTCTCTCAATTCTAGTCTTTTTATAGTAACATATTTTGACTGTTTCGATAAGCCGTTGCACCCTTGTCCAGCAAACAGTATGGTCATAAAAAGCAAAAAACGGGACAAAAAGCTGTCCCGTTTGGTTTTTCATTATTTGGCATATTCAATTACTCTTGTTTCGCGTATAACCGTAACCTTGATGTGTCCCGGATAATCTAGTTCTTCTTCGATTTTCTTTCTAATCTCACGAGCTACACGTATAGCTTGAGAATCGTCAAGTTGGTCTGGTTTGACCATCACGCGGATTTCTCTGCCCGCTTGGATAGCAAAACTGCTGGCAACGCCTTCGAAACTGTTTGCAATTCCTTCCAGTTTCTCCAAACGGCGGATGTAGTTTTCCAGAGATTCACTTCTTGCGCCCGGACGAGCAGCAGATAAAGCATCAGCAGATGCAACCAATACTGATATGATTGAGTTCGCTTCAACATCGCCATGATGGGAGGCAATTGCATTGATCACAACCGGATTTTCTTTGTATTTCTGAGCGATTTCTGAGCCGATTTCAACGTGTGAACCCTCTATTTCATGATCGAGAGCTTTTCCGATATCATGCAATAACCCTGCACGTTTGGCCAAATTGATGTCTTCGCCTAGTTCTCCAGCCATTACACCGCAAAGTTTTGCGACTTCGATGCTGTGATTCAGGACATTTTGCCCATAACTAGTGCGGAAATGCAGACGACCCAAAATTTTAATCAGATCAGGATGCAAAGAATGGATACCAACTTCAAAAGTTGCTTGTTCGCCGATTTCTCTTATGCGCTCATCCATATCCTTACGGGCTTTCTCAACTGCTTCCTCAATTCTTGCAGGATGGATACGTCCATCTTGGATTAATTTCTCCAAAGCCATTTTCGCAATTTCTCTTCGGATAGGATCAAATCCGCTCAATACGACCGCTTCGGGCGTATCATCGATGATCAGGTCAATACCTGTCAAGGTCTCCAAAGTCCGAATGTTTCTTCCTTCGCGGCCAATGATCCGGCCCTTCATATCATCGTTAGGCAAAGTAACTACTGAAACCGTTGCTTCCGAAACCAAATCGGCCGCACTTCGCTGAATTGCCTGCAGGATAATGTTTTTCGCATTACGATCTGCTTCATCTTTCGCTTTTTGGTCAGATTCTCTGATCATGACCGCAATTTCATGCGACAGTTGATTTTCTGTTTCGTCCATGATGATGTGTCTTGCTTCCTCACGGGACAATGTAGCGATTCTTTCCAGTTCATGCTGTTGCTCTTCCACCAATGCTTGAATGCGATTTTCCTCAGAAACTAAAGCGTTTAGTCTTTTGACAAGATTATCCTCTTTTGACTCGATAGATTGCTCACGTTTCGATAAACTGGCATCTTTTCTATCCAAATTTTCTTCTCTTTGGATCAATCGATTTTCTTGTTTTTGAACCTCACCGCGTCTTTCACGCAATTCATCTTCTATTTCAGAGCGGTATTTGTGGTTCTCATCCTTCGCCTCTAACATAGCTTCTTTTTTCGTTGTTTCTGCTTCTTTACGAGCGTCTTCAAGAATTTGGGAAGCGGTATTTTTGGCACCAGCTATTTCTTTTTCGTGATTCGATTTTCGATATAAATATCCGACAACGACACCAACAATTAAAGCTATGATAGCGAAGGCTAAAGTCCATATATCCATAGTTTCACCTCCGTATCTATTTAATTTTGTTGTCAAAAAAATGAATAAAAATTGATTTTACAATGTGCAGAATGAAGCGATACACATAAATTCATTCTAAACGTAGAATACTGACATGTCAACGATAAAACGGTAACATCACCAAAATACATGTTTTTCTGTTCCAATGTTGTCCTTTTTCGTCTAAAAAAAGAAAGAGGCCTGGATTTTTATCCCGGCCTCTTTGAAAACATCGTTTACTCGTCCAATAGATCGATCGATTCAATCATTTCGTCTTTTTCTTCTGCAATTATCTCTACAGCCTTTTTGTCACCTATGCCATATTCATCCCGAACAAGTTTTTCGATTTCAGCCCGCATTTCTGGATGCTCCAGCAGGAATTTTTTGGCATTTTCGCGACCCTGCCCGATGCGTTCCCCTTTATAGGCATACCAAGCACCACTCTTGTTGACGATATCTTTCTCTGAAGCCATATCGATGATTTCGCCGACTTGAGAAATGCCTTCGCCGTACATGATGTCCACCTCAGCAGTTCTGAATGGCGGCGCAACTTTATTTTTGACTACCTTGATTTTTGTGCGGTTACCCATGATCTCTGTTCCGCTCTTGATCTGTTCCGCTCTTCTGACTTCCAGTCGGATAGTAGCATAAAATTTAAGCGCTCTACCACCGGGAGTCGTTTCCGGATTACCGAACATGATACCGATTTTCTCGCGGACCTGATTGATGAAGATGGCAATCGTTTTTGTTTTGTTGATCGATCCGGACAGTTTCCGTAAAGCCTGGGACATCAGACGTGCTTGCAGACCCATATGGGAGTCTCCCATTTCGCCTTCAATTTCAGCACGCGGAACCAGTGCGGCAACCGAATCGATGACCACAATGTCGACAGCACCTGATGAAACCAATGCATCAGCGATTTCCAGACCTTGTTCACCTGTGTCCGGTTGGGAAAGCAGCAATTCGTCAATATCCACACCCAAAGCTGCAGCATATTTTGGATCCAAAGCGTGCTCAGCATCAATAAATGCAGCAACGCCGCCCTTTTTTTGTACCTCAGCAATCGCGTGGAGGGCGACTGTTGTCTTACCTGATGATTCAGGACCGTACACTTCGATGATACGGCCTCTAGGATAACCGCCTACTCCCAACGCAACGTCAAGCGCCAATGAGCCACTTGGTACAGTGGAAATTTTTGTGTCCACTTTTTCCCCAAGTTTCATGACAGAACCTTTCCCAAAGTTTCTTTCTATCTTTTTCAGAGCCTCATCCAAGGCTTTTTGTCTATTATCATTTAAATTAGCCATCAATTGTTTCCTCCAAGCTTTCATTTGCATGCATTAACACCACAACGTAATACTATCCTTTTCTGTGTAAAAAAGCAAGAATAAAGTGAACAGATGTTCGTTTTTTTATCTTTCTAAATCACAATCCATCAAATGCCGCCTGATCATATCAAACCCCTGCATGACGGTTTGCTCCCTGTTCCCGAGACGATCGCGGGAAAATCGAAAACCTTGGACGGCGGTCGGTCCATTTTTTTTGCTTAAGGCAATCCACACCGTCCCGGCCGGCTTATTCTCCATTTGATCAGGTCCGGCTACGCCTGTGAACGAAATGGCCAGATCGGTGTCAAACAATTCGCGCGCGCATTCCGCCATCGCAACCGCGCACTCCGGGCTCACCATTCCATAAGTTTCTATGACATGCTCCGGAACGCCAAGAACCCGTTGTTTCGCCTCAGCTTGATAAGATACGATGCCTCCCGAGAAGACCTCGCTTATGCCAGGAACTTTGACAAGTTCCGATTGAAAAAGCCCTCCGGTCAAACTTTCTGCTGCACTGAGGGAGCGTTTGCTCTCCAAAAGTTTCTTTCCTACCACTTCAGCCAAGCTTGATTCGTCGCCGTCACCGTAATGGTGTTCACCGACGATCGCCAATATTTCCGCTTTTGTTTCATCCACTAACTTTTCGCATACCGCCTCTGTTGCGGCATTTGCGGTGATTCTCAAGGTCACTTCGTATTTCCCGGCATAGGGTGCTATCGTAGGATTGGTCTGATTGCGGATCATTTCATCCAATAGCGTTGTCAAGGTAGATTCACCGATTCCAAAAAAGCGGAGGGTCTTCGATAAGATGACTTGCTGATCTTCATATTTATCGGACAGGAATGGCGTCACGGATTGCCGGAACATTTGCTCAAGTTCTCTTGGCGGGCCCGGCAACAGCAGGTAACCCTTCTCATTTTTTTCAATATAGGTACCGAGCGCCTGTCCGATTGGGTTTGGGAAGACTATACCGTCCCTGAATACCAATGCTTGACGCTCATTGTTCTGCGTCATGCTTCTTCCAGAGCGTTCAAACCATTGCCGGATATGCATCAATCCAGTTCTATCCATGACAAGCTCTTCCCCAAGATGGTCCGCCACCGTCTGTTTAGTCAAGTCGTCTTGAGTGGGGCCGAGTCCTCCTGTGAAGATCAACAAGTCGCTTCGCGATTCAGCAATTTTGATCACTTCTTTTATTTTCCCCGGATTATCTCCGACAACTGTCTGGAAATACGAGTCGATGCCCAAACCGGTCAATTGCTTGGCGATGAATGCCGCATCCGAATTCACTATTTGCCCCATCAACAATTCCGTTCCGACTGAAATGATTTCTGCATTCATATCTGATCCCTCACATCCATAGTATTCGCTTAAATACAACAAAAAATTCAATTGCATAAAAAAGATAAAGAAAAAGAAGGGCACAAAAGAATTACGTTTCCTTTTGTTCGGATCGCAACCTGATGCAACCCCGCCCTTCTTAATTTAATAAAAACTACATGGAGCCGACAAAAACATGCTTATTCTTGATGAAATAATCCACTCCTGAGTAGATGGTGAAAACTAAGCAAAGATACAGCATGATATCCGCAACCGGGATACCGATTGCCTGAAATGGGAAATTATCCAAGAACAGCAAAATGATGGCTACCATTTGCGTCGCTGTTTTGATTTTTCCCGGCCAGGCTGCTGCCATGACTTCGCCTTCCTTCACAAGCAAGAGGCGCAAGCCTGTAACCGCCAATTCCCGACTGATGATGATGCTGACGACCCATGAAGGAGCCAATCCTTGTCCAACAAGCACAATCATGGCAGTGGCGACAAGCATCTTGTCCGCCAATGGATCAGCAAATTTCCCGAAGTTGGTGACCAACCCATCCCTTCTGGCGATGTAACCATCCAACCAATCCGTAAAACTGGCGATGGCAAAAATGATTGCCCCTATCAGTTGATTTACGGCAATCTGTGATTGGGCAACCGCAAGCGTACCCCAATCGAATGGAAACAAGGTGATGATCATGAACAGCGGAATCATCAAAATCCGCAACGCTGTCAATTTATTAGGTAAATTCAACTTCTGCAACTCCTTTAATGTACCCTGACTTATTCCACACTTTTGACGGTAAAGGATAAGGTTTGGGTCTGAATCTCTTGATAATCTGCTGGCATCGCAACAACTGCGCCATCCAGTTCGATGATTGTTGCCGGCATCACGCCGACGACCACTTCTATCTCGCTTGTGTTCAACGGGAGTGCAACCGTCAACGGATTTTCACTGTCCACGATGCCCGAAGGCTCTTGTACAATCCCATTTACGCTTACGCTGATCCAAGAACTGCCTCCTGCCACCGCCGAGATTTTCAACTCTGAGGGCAGCGACAAGCTGGTGATGTCATATTCCGCATAACCATCGGCGGACGATACCAGGGTCACCTGCGCTGTTTGTTCTGCGACAACGGCACTGTCTGTCTGCTCTGTGTTGCTTGAAACCGTTTCTTGCGATGCCAAGGTTGTCTGACTGATATTGGATGCCACTTCGGTCTGAATCTGCTCACCGTCATCGCTCAAGGTAGCCTTCCAGATCACTAGAACGATGGCGATTACGGCAACAGCCAACAATAATGTCGGCAACTGGCTCTGGACGGAGCCTCCATAATTAAAATTCGTCTTTTTTGAGGCTCGTTTAGTCTCGGAACGAGTGGGAGAAAATGAGCCGGAATCCTCCACTTGAAAACCGCCATGTATTTCCGGAATCACACTTGCATGGTCCCCCAACAAGCGATCGCCATCCAATCCAACGGTGTCCGCATATTGCTTGATGAAGGCCCGCACATAGAAATTACCCGGCATAATCTCGTAATCGCCTTCTTCAATCGCAATCAGATACCGCTTCTGTATTTTAGTCATTTGCTGTAGATCATCCAATGTGTACCCTTTGGAAAGTCTAGCACTTTTTAGGATTTCACCAATTTGAACCATTTCTTCACCTGCCTTCACTTGCAAATCCCCGAGTTACCATGGATATTATACCATAAAATTCCTTCACTAGGAGTTCCAATACTTTATTACCTGAGCCATCCACCCGATACATAAATGGCCTGTCCAGTCATATAGCGACTATCATCCTTCAGAAGTTGGGATACCCAGAAACTGATTTCATCCGGTCTTCCCATCCTCCCCAAAGGGATTTCCTCAAGCAGAGCCTCTTTTTCATCTTTTTGCAGATGCGTGTTCATTTGCGTATCGATTGCTCCCGGACAGATGGCATTGACTGTTACTCCCATTGAGGCGACTTCTTTACTGTATGCTTTGACGAATGCAATCTGCGCCCCTTTGACGGTACTGTAGAGCACTTCCAGTCCGCTGCCGACTTCTCCATAGATTGAGCTGATGAAGACAATGCGGCCGTTACCGGAACGATTGATTTTTTCGTACAGCGTCTGGATGATCAGGATAGGCATCTTGACATGCATTTCCCACAAGTCATCCATTTGCATGGAAGTCATATCCTGAAGCAAGCCATACTCGGTCCGGCCATGTGCAAAAACAATCGCTTGGAGCGAAAATATATGGTCAGCAAGCTTTGTTACTTCAGCTTCATCGGTCAAATCCAGGCAAATCGGATAAAATTCCTGCCCAGGATAGGCTGTTTGAAGTTCCGACAGCAGCAGATTGATCTTTTCTTGATTAGAATGATAATGCAGGTACAAAGACCACCCCGAACCTGCGAGGTCCCTTGCGATGGAGGTTCCGATGTCACCGGAGGCTCCGGTCACCAAAGCAGCCTTCATCGCTGCGTCGCTCCCTTCTGAACGATCACGTAAGTGCTCATGCTCTGCTCTTTTAAATACCCTTGAGCGAATCTATGGATATCCTCCAGACTGGTTTCTTCGATCAATGGAACGACTTCAAAAAGTTCGGCTCCAGAAAAAAGCAAGGTGCTGTAGTGATTCGCGATATATTCCAAAGAATTGAAGGCCTGTAGCTGTTCTCCGATCATGCTCTTCTTCAGCAAATCAAACTTCTCATTCGTCAGGTTATCATCCGTTTCCCATTCCAAAAGAATCCGCTTCAGCTTTTCTTCCAGCAGCTTCGGTTGTTCCGTGTCGGATTCGACAGCCATAAAATGGAAAGAGCGATCTAAGTTGAAGGAGTAGCCAAAGCTGTCATCGATCAAACCGCTGTCGTAGAGCTCAATAAAATGCGAGGAACTCCGGCCGAAAAGCAATTCCAACAGCAGCGAACCATAGATTTTGTATTTTTCGGCTTGGTTACCGGTAACATCTGCATCCAAGCCTTTCACCCCAAGCATCACTTTCGGACGTTGCACATCCATTTCGATTTCTTTGTACGCAACGATGTCCTGGACCGAGGCCGGCGGCAAAGTGCGCTGGATCGGTTTGGCCGGAAGAAACGTCTTGCCAGCTTGGTTTTGTTTGATCGTATCCATCATTTCTTCGGGAGAGAAATTACCGATCATCAATATGTTCATATTGGATGGATGGTAGAACGTGTCATAACAGATTTGGAGCAATTCCGGCGAAATTGCTTGGATGCTGTCCACCGTTCCGGCTATATCGACGGAAAGCGGGTGTTCGGGATACAGATTACGGAGCAGACCGTAAAAAAGTTGCCATCCCGGATTATCCTCATACATGCGGATTTCCTGGGCGATAATCCCTTTTTCCTTTTCAGTGCCTTCTGCCGTGAAATGCGGGTCTTGCACGAAATCAAGCAGGCTGTTCGTATTTTCTGTGATATTATCCGTGGCCGAAAAGAGATAACTTGTCCGCGTGAATGAAGTGAAAGCATTCGCTGAAGCGCCATACTTAGCGAAGTCTTCAAAAGCATCATGTACTTCGCCTTCGAACAGTTTATGCTCAAGGAAATGTGCGATACCGTCCGGAATTTTGATTTCCTTATCTCCGTTTATCGGTATAAACTGATTATCGATCGAGCCAAAATCGGTTGTGAAGATACCATAAGTTTTTGAATATTTATTTTTCGGAATCAGAACCACCTGTAATCCATTATCCAAAACTTCCGTATAGACTGTTTCGTTAAGAGCCTCGTAGTGTACTTTATTCATTTTCAGCCTCGCCTTTCAAGAAAAATATCGCTTGCAAAGTCATTTTATCCGCAACAGCAACGATCTGTTCCTTCGTCACCGCATTCAAACCGGCAATCCATTGCTCCTGCGAAAGTGGGTTTTCGATGATGAGGATATCCTGGTACTGTTTCGCCAAGCTTCTGCCCTGATAATCATCATTTTGTTTGTAGTGGTTGATCAGCATGCTTTTCGTTTGGTCGATCAATGCATCCGAGAAATCGCCCGCTTGCATATCCTTCAATTGTGCCAAAACAATTTCTTCAACTTGATCTCGTTTATCGAACTCAATACCGGTACCGACTGTCATGACCCCACGCAGAAAATCCAAGCCGCTTGAAGCCGAGTAAGCTAAACTTTCTTTTTCCCGGACATTCTGGAACAGTTTGGAATGCGGAAATCCCCCAAACAAGCCATCAAAAACCAGACCGGCAAAATAATGATCATTCATGTAATAAACAGGTGAAGAGAAGCCGAAAAACAGTTTGCCCTGATTGATATCCTGGGCTTCGCTCGAAATGACGGGTTCCGTGTTCTTTTCGCGGAAGCAGAACACCTCTTTTTTGATCTCTTTTCTGTCGGAAAAATTCTGTCCAGCCAGTATATTCAATACCCGTTCCGGCGCGACGTCTCCAGAAACAAGGATATCCAGTTGATTCGATCCAATCATCTCTTCGTAGCATTCAAACAGACTGCCCTCAGTGATATCCTCAAGGAAACTGGCATCACCGATACCTTGATAGGCTTGATCCGTCCCTGCGAACAGCTCTTGGTTCAAGCGCATACGCGCATAAGCTGACTTGTCTTCGATCAGAGACTCGAAATAATTATTCAGGTTTTCCTTTTCCCTCAGAAAAGTCTTCTCATGGAACTTACCATCCTTGGCATTGGGTCCATAGATGATTCCCTCCAGAAAAGCGAACGCCTCTTCCAAAAGTGTATCGTCGCCCCCGATGAATTTGTCATTGACGACGGACAGGCTCATCGTCACGACATGCTGCTTGCCGAAGCGCTGTGATTGTGTATGCAGCGTCGCCCCATAAAGGCTGGCCATTTTCAAATCCATCTCATTTTGACTTGGATACTGTTTACTGTTCGTTTCCAGCATATTCTTCACCAAAGAACGTTCTGTCGCAGTCTTACCACTGAAGATCGTCCTGAATTTGTATTGGATCAATACGGTTTTGTATTTGTCGGAAGGCTCGATGTAGACCGTAACGCCTTGCTTTAATTTATATTCCATCCATTTCACGTCCTGTAAGCTATTTTATTTGTCGATAGGGAAAACTATACTCTAATTCAGACTTTTTTTCAATTAAGCCAGCCTTGATCAACTCCCCGGATTGGCGCAAAAAGAAAAGGCTGGCTCGATGAGCCAACCCTTCTCACTTTCAGAGATTACTTTGATTTGATGTAAGTCGTACCATTAGCGGCCGGGCCTCTTGATTTGCCGATAAAACCTACAAGCACAATGATCGTGATGACGTAAGGTGCAATCTGGAGATAGACGGAAGGGATATTCTGGATGACCGGAATATAACTGCCGATGACTCCCAAACTCTGGGCAAAACCAAAGAAAATCGCTGCGCCCATCACTCCGATAGGATTCCATTTACCGAAAATCATGGCTGCCATAGCAATGAATCCTTGACCGGCAATTGTGGATCCGGAAAAGTTCAAGCTGATCGACTGGGAGACAATGGCGCCGCCCACGCCACCCAAAAAGCCAGAAATCAACACGCCGGCGTAGCGCATCACGTAGACATTGATTCCCAATGTATCTGCCGCTTGTGGGTGTTCACCGACTGAACGCAGACGCAATCCGAAAGTCGTCTTGAAGATGATGAAGTAACAGACAAGCGCTGTTGCGATCGCTGCATAGGCTGGAGCAGATGTGTTCGTGAAAAATATCTGCCCGATGATCGGGATATCCTTCAAAACAGGAAAACTTGTCTTTCCGAAATTTTGGACGATGAAGGCTGTTTGTCCTTTTCCTTCATAAAGAACCTTAGTCAAAAACACCGCCAAAGCAGGGGCAAGCATATTGATGACGGTTCCGGAAACGATATGGTTCGCTCTTAAGTTGATGGTGGCAACTGCATGGATGATCGAAAAGAAGATGCCGACTGCCCCAGCCACCAGCAACGCAATCCAAGGGGTGATTTTGCCAAGATTGTCGGCATAGTTCAGATTAAAGACGATGGCCGAAAATGCCCCCATTACCATCGTGCCTTCCAAACCCACGTTGACGATACCACTCCGTTCTGAGAAAGTTCCGCCAAGGCCGGTGAAAATTAAAGGCGCTGAGTAGATCAAGGCCGAAGATACGATAATAGATAGAACCGCTAGCAAATCCATCTCACGCCACCTCCTTTTTATTGACTTTGGGCAGTTTGTTGACCATTAGTCGGATGATATAGCTCGCGCCGACGAAGAAGATGATCGATGCTATCACAATATCGACAATCTCTACCGGCACTCCGGACATTAGCGGCATGCTGGTTCCGCCAATTTTCAAGGTACTGAACAGAAGTGCAGCAAAAAGGATTCCAATCGGGCTACCGATTCCCAATAAGGCTACTGCCATGCCATCGAATCCGACGGCCGGCATTGCTCCTTGAACAAACATGTTCTGGAAATTTCCCAACCCTTCCATTGCTCCTCCCAAACCGGCCAATCCGCCGCTGATTAGCATGGCCAAAATGATGTTCTTTTTGGCATTCATCCCTGCGTAATCAGCCGCATCAGGATTCAATCCGACTGAACGGAATTCAAAACCATATGTTGTTTTCTTCATCAACACCCATACCACCGCAATCATGATGAGAGCAATGAAGATACCGGCATGCAGTGTCGAATTGCGGGTCAGTTCCGACAAGAACGGTACTCTCAGACTGGCATTTTCTGTGATTCTGGCTGTAGAGTCACCGGAATCCGTCAAAACATTCCTCACGATGTGGTTATTGATGTATAAAGCCGTATGATTGAGCATGATGGTGACTATTACTTCACTAGTGTTGAAATAGGCACGTAAGACTCCTGCAATGCCCGCCCATATAGCTCCAGCTGCAACGCCAGCTAAAATACACAACGGCAACAAGATCATTTTAGGCAAATCAGGCAATATTTGGGCGACGCTGACGGATGCCAACCAGCCAAACAAAGTTTGACCTGCCACACCGATGTTGAAGAACCCGGCTGTGTTGGCAACAGCAAAACCTAATGCGACCAGAATCAAAGGAGTAGCTTCACGCAGTAATTCTCCTATGTAAAACGGCGATCCGAATGCACCCTTCAGCATGGCTGAATAGCCTGCGATGGCATCGTAACCGAAAGACCACATGACGATTGCCCCGATTACCAGACCTAATATGACTGAAAGTAAAGGTACGATAATCCCTTGGATGCGAGTGGCTCCTTGTTGATTATTCATGAAGACTTCCCTCCTCGTCCTTGTTTTTTTCTAAATCTTCCCGTGCTTTTTCCAAAGAAGAGCCGGCCATCAATAGCCCGAGTTCTTGTTCGGAAGTTTCCTCCGGCTTGACGTAGGCCACAATTTCACCTTCAAACATCACGGCGATGATATCGGAGAGATTCAAGATTTCATCCAATTCGAAGCTCATCAGTAGGATTGCCTTATCTTTATCCCGCTGCTCGATTAAACGTTTATGGATAAATTCGATTGCGCCCACATCCAATCCACGGGTCGGTTGGGCTGCGATCAGTAACGAAGGATTCCGATCGACTTCCCTGGCGATGATCGCCTTTTGTTGGTTCCCGCCGGATAATGAGCTTGCCGTAGATTTCTCACTTTGGGTCCGCACATCAAACTCTTTGATCAGTTCAATGGCATGGTTTTCGATTGCTTTGTCGTTGAGAAAGCTGTTTTTGCTGTAAGGCTCCTGATAATAAGTCTGCAAGGCGATGTTCTCATCCAGACGCATCGGGAGAATCAGGCCGAACTTTTGTCGGTCCTCAGGAATATGCCCCAGCCCGGCCTCGGTGATTTTACGTGGAGCCAAGTTCGTGATGGGTTCGCCATTCAGCTTGACGGTTCCACTCTCAGCTTTTCTAAGGCCTGTGATGGCTTGGATCAATTCGCTCTGACCGTTCCCATCGATTCCGGCGATTCCAACGATTTCACCGGCCCGTACTGTAAGGTTCAAATTGCGTACTGCTTCCAGACCACGGCTCTCTTTAACCGTCAATCCTTCAATTTCCAAAACAGCTTGTTTCGGCTGCGAAGGCTTTTTGACTGTGCGGAAGAGAACGGAACGCCCTACCATCATATCCGCCAACTCTTGTTGGGAAGTCTTTTTCACATCGACAGTACCAATGCTCTTGCCTTTGCGGATAACCGTGCAACGATCGGCAACGGCTTTGATTTCATCCAGTTTATGCGTGATCAGGATGATTGACTTACCTTCTTTCGTCAATTCCCTCATAATCGACATCAATTCATCGATTTCTTGGGGTGTCAACACGGCTGTTGGTTCATCAAAAATGAGGACATCCGCCCCACGGTACAAAGTTTTCAGAATTTCGACCCTTTGTTGCATCCCGACAGTAGTATCTTCGACTTTTGCGGACGGATTGACTGCCAAGCGGTACCTGGTGGACAGATCTTCAATCACACCAGCAGCTGCCTTTTTATTTAAAACGCCGAGTCGACTCGGTTCGCTGCCTAGAATAATGTTCTCCGTAACCGTGAAGTCCTTGACCAACATAAAATGTTGATGCACCATTCCGATACCTAATTTATCGGCAACACCAGGGGAACTGATTTTGACTTCTTGCCCTTTGACTTTGATCGCTCCACTGGTCGGCTCCAAAAGGCCAGAGAGAATATTCATCAACGTTGACTTGCCCGCGCCATTTTCACCTAACAAAGCGTGAATTTCACCTTTTTTCAAACTGAGAAATATATCATCATTTGCTTTATAATTGCCAAAAGCTTTTGTTACGCCAATCATCTCAATGACATAATTTTCTTCTGCCATGCTGATTCCACCCCTTACTAATATTGAATGCATGCATTCCTTCATACAGCAGTGAGACACCCTTATAAAAGATAATGCCTTAAAACACCCTTTCACGACTATTATAAGGTATTTCCAAAATCCTATCCACTTTTGTTTATCACGAAAGATAAACATTTGTTTCCTTTGAGGAACGCTCTTTAATAAGCGGTCTATGACCGAAAAAAGAGAAGCAACTCAATATCCTTAACCGGAATCAAGTTGCTTCTTTAAAGATTTTAAAAGTGATTAGTTTTCTGGAGCTTCCGGAACAGTAAGTGTTCCATCCAGAATTTGTGATTTAGCATCTTCGACTGCAGTCAAAGCTTCTTCACCCAATTGGCCATCAGTGAGGTCAACGCCTTCTTCAGCCAAACCGAAATTCAATACTTCTCCTGCAGGGAATTCATCATTCATCGTTAATGTAGCGATATCCTTAGCTGCAGTGCCTACACCCTTCAACGTTGAAGTCAAAGTAAGGTTTCTTTCAGTGCCGTCATCAAGAGTCAACAAACCTTCTTCTGTTTGGTCACGGTCAACACCGATTACCCAAATTTCTTTTGAAGGATCAGCTTTTACGATGTCTTTAGCTTCTGAGAACACGCCATTTCCGGAATCTCCGGCAGCTTGATAAATGACATCGATTCCGCTCGCGTACATTGCCGCAGCTTTTGATTTCCCGCCTGCAGCATCGCCGAATGAGCCGACATATTCAACTTTCACATCTATTTCAGGATTTACGGACTTGGCACCCGCTACGAATCCAGCTTCAAAGCGATCGATTACTGCGCTCTCTTGTCCGCCGATAAAGCCTAATTGATTGGTTTTGGTTGTCTTTGCAGCGGCAACACCCGCCAAGAAAGCAGCTTCATTGTCTTTAAATGATATAGATACTGTGTTTTCGCCTTCAATGACATCATCGATGATGGCGAACAAAGTATCAGGATTCTGGGTTGCCACATCCTGCATCGCTGATTTCAACTTATAACCGATACCAAACACAAGATCAAAATTACTGTTCACGGCAGTGTTCAAGTTCGTCACAAATTCCGAATCGGCATTTGATTGGATATAATCGTATCCATCAATCCCTTTTTCTTTGCTGTTCTCTTCGCCCCAGGCAACAAGGCCTTCCCATGCACTTTGGTTGAATGATTTGTCATCCACACCGCCGATGTCGGTAACCATTGCGACAGTGAAGTTATCTTCCGCTCCCCCTGCGGTGCTGGAACTTGTTGCACTGCTGTCAGCCGTGTCGCCGTTTCCGCCACAAGCTGCCAGGATTGTGCTGACACCTAAACCCAATGCCAATAAACTAACATATTTTTGTTTCTTCACCATGACCCCTCCAATAAACTTCAAATTTTTGAACTTGTAAGTACAAGCTTCTTACAAAAAATATCATATCATGTATTCTCTAAAAAATAAACGATATTGATTTGTTTTGTAATCGTTTTTTCATTTAATATCCATATATTTGTAGGTATGGTCTGGATTAAACCTCAGAATCATAGGGTAAATCCGCATCATTTTCATATATATTTTCATTAATGTTCACTTTTCTGGGCTTGCTTCCGTCGGCCGGCCCGACAATCCCTCTCGCTTCCATCTCGTCGATCAGCCGCGCTGCGCGATTATAACCGATCCGGAACCTCCGTTGCAATTTGGAAATGCTTGCCGTTTCGTCCAATCTGATGAATTCTACCGCTTCCCCGAAGAGGTCATCTTCCGGTTCATCGCTTGCGGTTGCCACCGTTTCGGTCGGCATCATTTCCTCGACATAGTTCGCTTCTTGCTGATTTTTGACGAAAGTGACAATGTGCTCTACTTCTTCGTCGGATATGAACGCCCCTTGCACACGAATCGGTTTATTTTCCCCCATCGGACGGAAGAGCATATCGCCTCTGCCCAATAATTTCTCTGCCCCGGAGCCATCGATTATCGTTCTCGAATCAATAGAACTGGACACGGCAAATGCGATCCGGGAAGGAACGTTTGCTTTGATGATCCCGGTGATGACATCGACACTTGGTCGTTGCGTAGCCAAAATCATATGGATTCCCGCCGCTCGCGCCATCTGAGCCAATCGGGTGATCGCATCTTCAACCTCATTACTTGCTACCATCATCAAATCGGCTAATTCATCCACGATGACCACTATATATGGCAATGTGGGATTATTTTCCCCGTTTTCTAAATTATATTCGACAATCAGATTGTTGTATCCGTCGATGTTGCGCATACCAGTACCGGCGAATAGTTCATATCTTCGTTCCATTTCGGTCACAACTTTATGGAGCGCTTGCGCCGCTTTGCGCGGATTTGTGACAACTGGTGTCAGCAAATGAGGAATTCCGTTATAGACATTCAGTTCGACCATTTTCGGATCAATCATCATCATCTTCACTTCGTTTGGCTTGGCTTTCATCAATATGCTTGTGATGATGCCATTGATGCAGACGGATTTTCCGCTTCCGGTCGCACCCGCAATCAGCAGATGGGGCATCTTCGTCAGATTCGCACTTTGTACGACGCCCGAGATATCCCGGCCTAATGGTACTTCCAACAGCTTATCGGTGTGCTTCTGACCTTCCATGACATCTCGGAAGGAGACGACGCTGACTTCACTGTTCGGTACTTCTATACCAATGAAGGATTTTCCGGGTATCGGCGCTTCGATACGGATATCTTTTGCTGCCAAAGCTAAAGCCAAATCATCACTGAGGCTTACAATTTTGCTGACCTTCACCCCTACAGCTGGTTGGATTTCATATTTGGTCACGGCAGGCCCCAGGTTCGCTTTGGTGACTTTGGCCTCCACCCCGAAACTCGCGAACGTCTCTTCCAGCTTTTTGACATTTTTTTCGATTGTCGCATACTCATTCGATTGATCGATTGCCTTGATTTCATTCAACAGGGTGACCGGTGGCAAATGGTAATCCCTATTCTCCTGCTCGGCAGTGATTTCAAAATCCAACTCACTATTGTTGTCTTCCTCACCGCCTGCAGCCGTTGTCTTTGCCAGACTAGCCTGCTGGGAAGACGCGCTCTTTTCATTATCCGCATGTTTGTGTTCGGCTGCTTTTTCAAGTTGCTGCTGGAAACTGTCGATTTTCAGCTGAACGGGTTCGTGTTCTTTCGCGGAGAGTGTTTCCTTTTCTGAAGCTTTCAGAGCTTCCGCTTCTTCCTTCATCAATTGCTTCGCGGCCGATTCGCTTTTGATCTGATTTTTAGCTTTTTCGACTATCGAAGGCTTCTTGTCGACCGGAACACTATTTGATCTGGTCGGTTTCTTCACTGTTTTCGAACCGATGATCGAACTGGCCACTTTATCTTTCGTGTAAAGCACCGCTCGTTTGCTGTTGTGGCCGAAGATCAAAGCAACTTTGCGCACAATTTCCATGACATCATGCGTCGTAAAGCCGAATAGGACCGCCACACCAAAAAATACAAGCAGGCCGATAATGATGTAGGTGCCCCATTGTGAAACCAAAAAATAGGTTCCGCTATAAAAGGCTGCCCCGATTAAGCCTCCGCCCATCTCCGAAGCCGTATCAGCTTGCCTGACATCGGTCAAAAAACGTGCAAGCGTAAGGGACACGACCGACGCGCCCTCCGCAACGACTGTCATAAAAGCCTGTGAATGAAGATAAAGCAGCGCTGCTGAATAAAGCAGGATGCCACTGATCAGCCAGTTCTTTCTTATTTTTGGTTCTTTCCCTCTCAAAATCAAGTACAGACCATAGGCACCGAAGAGCGCCAAGCTGACCGGATAGGTTTCACCGACAAAAAAACGGAAAAAATTCGCCAGCGCTATACCGGCAAAACCGAGTTGCCCGATCCCTAAGGCTGCACTAAAAAGAAACAGCACGCCGATGAGCTCGTAAGATATCTTTTGCCCGGTGGACTTCTTTTTCTTTCTTGTTGTCGTCGTTCGTTTCGCCAAACATGCCCACTCCTTTTTTATCTTTACTCAAAACCACTGCCCGTTTGCATAAAACAGCGGTCCATAGATTGTTCGTTTGATTACCCGTATCGGTTCATTATACTACAAAATGAACCCTTTTCGAGGCTATTTTTTAATCAATCCACGCGGACAAAAAGCTTCTGTTTTCCGTCAATGCGGGCAACAGAAGCTTTTTGGAATTTGGTCGATCATTCTTGAAGAAGTTTTTTCCCATCCTGCAGAAGCATCAGTCCATGATATAGTTGCACATCGTCATCGCAATTTTCACAAAAACGGATTTCTCCGTCTGACCAGTAGGCAGTCAGGTAGGTTTCTTTTGTTTTTTGGAATGGGTAGACGACCGATAATTTTTCCGCAGCCCGCTCATAGGCAGCGACTGCCTCCTGGAAATCGGCGTAGTCTGTCGATTCCACAATGAAATCCATCCAGTCTTCAAAAAACCACCAAGGCTCATATTCTCCCTCAGTCCGTATCACCTGGTACACGCTATCACCTTCTTTGTTGCAAAAAGTATAGCACAGCTCGAAAAAAAATTCCCGCGCAAGGTATCGTGATTGAAACTTCTTGGCGAAGACGGTAAACTGAAATTACAAGTTGCATCGTATGCTTATCCTAGAATCTGGAGGTAATCTGAATGAAAAAAATCAAGATGACCGTAAACGGTCGGGTACAGGGCGTCGGGTTCCGTTACATGACAAAAATGGTGGCTGACCAGATCGGCATTACCGGCATCGTCAGGAACGAGGCCGACGGAAGCGTCTATATCGAAGCTGTCGGACCTGGCGATAAGATCGATACCTTCATCGCGGCAGTCAAACGCAGTCCCTCGCCAAGCGGCAAAGTAGATAGCTGCTCCATACTTGAAGACGCCAACATTGAGAATTATATAAGTTTTCGCGTAACCAATTGAATATATTTCCCCCTTCAGGTATAGTGGTAATGTTATCGAAAAATTGTAAAGGAACGTGAACGATGAAACTTAAAAAGAAATTATTGCTTTCCGCAGAAATGATGGCCTTATTAGTGGTCCTGACAGGCTGCATGCAATATGATGAGAATAAAAATCCAACCGGCTTCATTTACGACTATTTGGTAGTACCTACAGGCAATTTGATCGTTATGCTGGCAGAAATGCTTAACGGCAATTATGGGCTGGCCATCATCGCCATCACAATCATTGTCCGCTTGGCCATCATGCCCTTGAACTTTAGCCAAATCAAAAAAACGATGGTACAACAAGAGAAAATGAAGTATATCAAACCAGAATTGGAAGATATCCAATTCCGTCAAAAAAATGCACAATCGCCTGAAGAAAAAGCGGCGGTTTCGCAGGAAATGATGGCGTTGTACAAGGAAAACAACATCAGCATGACAGGCGGCGTTGGTTGCTTGCCGATTCTTATCCAGATGCCGATTTTTACAGCTATGTATCAGGCCGTCAACCTGACGCCGGAAATCTCCCAAAGCACATTCCTTGGCATCAACCTTGGTGTCAGCAGTCCATTGTTGGCAATCCTGGCGGGTGTGGCCTATGTGATCCAAGGCTACGTTTCCACAATCGGCATGCCTCAGGAAACCAAGTCACAGATGAAATCAATGATGCTGATGAATCCGATCATGATTCTCATGTTCTCATGGTCTTCACCAGCAGGATTGGCTCTTTATTGGTTAGCTGGCGGTATTTTCGCTGCAGCCCAGACTGCGCTTCAGAATCACATGATAAAACCTAAAATCCAGAAGCAAGTCGAAGAAGAAATGAAAGATCGTCCAATCAAGAAGAACGTGAAGATGGCCAAACCAGCGTCACAGTCAACCTCAACGCAATCTGTTAAGGCTCTGCCGACTAAGAATCAACAAACTGGTGGCAAAAAAGGTCGCAACGCAGGCAAGCAGACCAGATCTTAAGCACTGCACAACTATAAAAGAAAAGCAGGAAGCGGCTCACACATGAGCTGGCTTCCTGCTTTTTTGTAGTTTATTTTTGGCACGAGGCAAATGTTTTACTATCCAACGTCTACAGCTCCTCGTCCGGTACATAATTCTTCAGAATCGGCAATTGGATTCGGAAAACAGATCCATGGCCCAATACGCTTTCGACAGTGATATCGCCTTTATAGCCTTCCAATAATTCTTTTGCAATCGACAAGCCCAAGCCGTTCCCGCCCTTATTCCGAGACCTGGCTTTATCGACACGGTAAAAACGCGAAAAAATCTTTTGCTGATCTTCCTGGGACATCCCCTCGCCAAAATCTTGGATAGCAATCTGGACGTAGGACATGGATTCGGAAATCGAAAGATGAATTTCATGCCGGTCGGTCGAATATTTAACGGCATTGTCCATCAATATCACAAGTATCTGCTCAAAATGGTTGCGATAGATATTCACGTAAATCTCGCGATTCAAATCATCATCCAGATTGAAAACAAAATCCGGATACAGCATCTTAAAGTTGTGGAACGTATGCAGCACGACATTCCGGATCGGCGTAACTTCATTTTTATAGTGGATTTCTACTTGTTCCGCTCTTGAAAGGTCAAGCATCTCCTGGACCAAAGTCTTCATTCTCTGGATTTCAGTCAAGGAGGCGGCAAGGGATTCATCCAGGATTTGCGGGTCTTCCTTGCCCCAACGGTTCAGTAATTTCAGATGGCCCTCAACAATAGCCGTAGGGGTGCGCAGCTCATGCGATACATCCTCCACAAACTGCTTTTGCTGAGTAACATACAATGCCATCTTGTCCAAGAGACCGTTTATATGGACAGAAAGATCGGTAAATTCGTCCTTACTTTTCGATATTTTAATCCGGGTCTCTGACAATGTATCCTCTTCGATCGCATCCATCGTGTCGACCATCTGTTTGATCGGCCTGAAGAAGTAAATGGCGATGCCGTAGCCGGCAGCTGCTGACAAAACAAGCACAATCGCCGTCACTAACCAGAAATACTGTTTCATCTGTGAGACCACAGTGTGATAATCATTCAATCGAAAAACGATCTGCACATATCCCAACAGAAAGGACTCTTCCTTACTTAGGATCGGGCCACCTGCGACAAACGCTTCAAGATTATTCAGTTTCGTCTCGCGTAAATAAGTATCGGGATTTTTTATGAATGTCGTATAGCTCTTCTGTGTTTCATAAAGCAGCTGTCCCTCTGTATCAAATACGCGTATGTTCGCCCCTCTGTTCTTGAGATCCTCCAAAAACGGGTAATTACCGACAGACTGAAGGCCTTTCGTCACGGTGGAAACAGAAATTTTCTCGAACATGCTTTCGACACTGTTGACGGACAACTTCGTGTCAATTTCAGATAAGGCAGTTTGGACCGAGTAGAGAAGGTTCTCGGCCTCATCTTTTTGTTCATCGTAATGGTAACCTGTATAGACATTCAGCATGAGTAAAGCGGACAGAAAGTACAGCAGGAAGAAAGCGATACTTAAAAGAAAACCCCATTTCCACCGAATGGACTTGGGATTTCCTCTTTTTTTGGTTGGCATATAATTGATTCTGCGCATAGTATTATGAGCGCATGACGTATCCGGTGCCACGAACCGTTTGGATATAACTTTCTTGGCCGGCTACATCGATTTTGTTGCGCAGATATCGGATATATACATCGACTACGTTTGTTTCCACTTCTGTTTTGTATCCCCATACTTTGTTCAGCAATACATCCCTTGAAAGGACAACGTTTATGTTTTCCATTAGGATCAATAATAATTCGTATTCGCGTTTTGTCAATTCGATGTGCTCGTCGCCTCGACGTACGACACGATTTTCTTTTTCGATCGTCAAATCACGATAAGTGACTGTCGTCTGTTTAACCTTGCGCTGCTCTTCTTCGATATCGATGCGACGCAGCAAAGCGCGCACCCTTGCCAAAAGTTCTTCGATGGCAAATGGCTTCACGATGTAATCATCCGCTCCATGATCCAAACCGGATACGCGGTCAATTACGGAATCGCGGGCAGTCATGATGATGATTGGCGTATCTTTGACCGGGCGCAAGCGACGGCAAACTTCGATACCATTCAGTTCCGGTAACATCAGATCCAATAGGATGACATCCCAGTCCTGGTTCATGGCAGCTTCAAGGCCGGCTCTACCGTTGTAGCAAATTTCCGTTTCGTAGCCTTCGTGTTTTAACTCAAGCTCGATGAAACGCGCCAGATTTTTTTCATCTTCGATAATCAATATTCTTTGTTTGTCTCTATTTTCCATAGAATTCTCCCCTAATGTCTCATTTGAATAATAACAACATGCCATTACAATTTCATTTTATTTTAACACACTGTCGGGAATTTTTCCTGATTAAATGATCCTGATAGTAAAATGTCATCCGAAGCACAGCTCCGGATGACGTAATTGTTGGCCAGAATGGCGTTTTATCCCTTTAGTCTTGTGGAACTTCCACTTCTTTATCCCACTCGAAGTGATAAGCACCCGCTCTATCGGTGCGCTCGTAAGTATGCGCTCCAAAGTAATCGCGTTGTGCTTGAATGATGTTCGCTGGCAAGACAGCTGAACGGTAAGAATCGAAATAAGCTACCGCAGATGAGAATGTCGGTACCGGAACTCCTGCAGTCACAGCCGTTGCAACCACTTCACGTACAGCTCCTTGGTACTGTTTCGTGATCTCTACGAAGTAGTCATCCAACAACAAGTTCTGCAATTCAGGATTTTTCTCGTAAGCATCCGTGATGTTTTGCAGGAATTGCGCACGGATGATACAGCCTGCGCGCCAAATTTTAGCGATTTCGCCGTAATTCAGATCCCAATCATTTTCTTCGCTGGCAACGCGCAATTGAGCGAAGCCTTGCGCATAGCTCATAATTTTGCTGAAGTATAGCGCTTTGCGGATACTCTCAACAAACGCCGCTTTGTCCAAACCTTCTTCAGTTGCAGCGGCAGGTCCGGTCAGAATTTCGCTGGCAGCGACACGTTCTGTCTTCAAAGCGGAGATGTAGCGGGCAAAAACGGATTCGGTGATCAATGGCAACGGCACACCCAAGTCCAAAGCGCTTTGGGAAGTCCATTTACCCGTGCCTTTATTGCCGGCGCGGTCCAAGATAATCTCAACCATTGGCTTGCCTGTTGCAGGGTCGTATTTAGTCAAGATATCAGCAGTGATGTCGATCAGGAAGCTGTCCAGCTCGCCTTTGTTCCATTCGATGAAGACTGCCGCGATTTCTTCCACTGACATGCCAAGATATTTGAACATGATGTCGTAGGCTTCCGCAATCAATTGCATATCCCCGTACTCGATTCCGTTATGGACCATCTTAACGAAATGTCCGGCACCATCTTTGCCGATATACGCTACACACGGCTCACCATCTGGAGCTTTTGCGGAAATTTGTTCTAAAATCGGTGCAACAAGATCATAGGCATCACGTTGTCCTCCTGGCATGATTGAAGGACCTTTCAAGGCGCCTTCTTCACCGCCGGAAACACCCGTTCCGATGAAATTGATGCCTGAATTTTCCAACTCCTTGCTGCGGCGGATTGTATCTTTGTAGAAAGTATTCCCTCCGTCGATCAGGATATCTCCTTTATCCAAATGAGGCAACAACGATTGAATCGTTTTGTCAGTTGCCTCCCCTGCCTTTACCATCATCATGATTCTTCTTGGTTTTTCCAAAGATTCAACGAACTCTTCGATTGTATAAGTAGGAACCAGTTTTTTTTCTGGATTTTCCGCGATCACTTGCTCAGTCTTTGAGCCGGAGCGGTTGAATACAGATACAGAATAACCTCTGCTTTCAATGTTCAATGCTAGATTTTTGCCCATTACGGCCATCCCGACAACGCCAATTTGCTGTTTTGACATAAATAAATTCTCCCTTCATGATAAACACATCATTCTATAATCTTAATCCTAACAAAAATTTACTTAAATGGAAAGCAAACAATTGAAAATAATGGCTTTCTTTTCTTCCCCTCGGTTCTCAACATTTACTTTTACATTTTAATGTTGTAAACTATGCCATGTAAAAAACAAAAGGTGGGAATAATGTTGACAAAGAAAACGGGTGCTACCTCTTCAAAATTCAATAAATTCAGCAAATTCATCATTTGGATCATGTTACTTGCCATGGTCGGAGGAACTTTCCTTTCCGCTCTGTACTATTTGTTCCTAAATATGTAGGAAAAAACAATCAAAAAGGTTCCCGGAATCCATTAGCGGATTCCGGGAACCTTTTTCAATCGACTCAGATGCCTTTTTTGACTTTTCCATCCCAGCCGGCATAGCCGCCTTTCAGAATGAAAATATTTTTGTAGCCATTCTTTTTCAAAATTGCCGCACAACGTCCGCTCAACATGGCGTTTTGGTCATATAGATAGATCGGCTGATCTTTGCGGATTTCTGGATAGCGTTGCTTGAAGGCGGAATAAGCGATATTTCTCGCTCCCAAAATATGGCCTGCTTCGAACTCCGCTCTTTCGCGGACATCAATCAATTGTGCTTTCCGCAGATCTTTTCTGAACTCCTCTGCAGTCAGTGTTGTCGCCGCATTCTTTCTTTGGAAATAAAAATAAGCTTGATAAATGGCATATCCGATGATGAATATCCATAGTGCGATATTAAAAATATCAATTCCTGTTAAATTCAAAATAAATCCGTCCTTTCGATAATCTTGCTCTCATATTTTACACTTGTGCAAGGCGCATTGCTACAGTTTTAACGACTTTTTTTCTATTCCGACAATTGTATCCAGCCATTGCGTTCCACATCGTACAGATACTCATAACGCTCCCCATAAAGCACGTAGGTCCCTTCTGGCGAAACGGAAATCGGAGCCATTCGTTCGACTTCAGTCAGCACATCCATAGCATTTTCGGGAAAATCAATTTTTGCGAGTTCAAAAGTAATGCCGGCAGAGAGGTCCGATTCCTGTTTTGGAAGCAAAGCAAACATTTCATCCGAGTCACGCCCTGTTTTGAATTCCGGGATGACCAGCTTGCTTCCATCTGTGATGCGCGGCAAGGAAACATAACCTTGAGCAATCAGAAGCGGATAGTAAGAAACCACAAACAACTCTTCCGCATTGAAATCGGAAGGTGTCACTACCCATACGGATTCGCCTTCCAAACCATAAGCAAGGATTTCCTGATCGATGACAGTATCTTTGCCGGGAAAACGAACGTCGCTCAACACCAATGCAGAGACGCCATCATTTGCGGTTTTCTTTTGGAGGTACATATTTTCCGAATACCAAACCGGCATTTCCCCAGTGACCGGCAGTGCCACCATTGTCTCATCGGAAGATAAATCCCACAGGTAATTTTCCAAACTGCCCACTGTTTTTTGAGCGGACAGAAACAACTTTCCTTCGTTTGCCGGATTCCAGGAAACACCCGTCAGCAGCCCCTCGGAAAAACGAATTTCGGCAAGGGCATTACCTGACTTGTCGATCATCATAACATTATTTCCCTGCTGATTTGCGACTTGCACCAAAATTCGCCGATCATTTGCGGAAAGCGCGACAAAAACAAGCCGATCTGAAAAAGTTCGGATCGGCTGTTCTTTACCTGTGTCCAGGTCATGGCTGTACAGTCCGTATTCTCCATTTGATTCCATTGCAAGAAGAATAGTCGTATCGTCCAACCAACCTACCGTACATAGGAATTCATCCTTAGGAATCGATCGGATGTCGGGGCCGGAAGACAGGCTTTGTTCACTTACCCCGGATTGGTCAGGATACGATAGTCGCTGTGCACAGGCAGTCAGAATAAGAATACTTGATAGCGAGAGAATGATTGATGCTAGTCGCCTTTTTATCATGCCATTCCCCATCCTCCCGCATTTTCTTATCCAAAAATTTTTCAGATATTTTCTGCCTGGTTTGATTTATTTGCTGGTTTCCATCAGTGCGAGGTAACATGCCCCAACTATCCCTGCGTCATTCCCAAGCGCGGCTAATTTTATATGCGTCGTCTTCTTGACGTTCGGGAATGTGAAGTCAGCGAAATAGGTTCTTACTTGCTCCAAAAGGTATTCCCCAGCTGCAGATACACCGCCACCGATGACGATGTAAGCCGGATTCAAAAGATTGCCGATATGGCTGCAGGCCAGTCCCAAATAGTATGCGGCACGATCGACGACAAGAACCGCCAGTTCATCATCCTCTTTAGCTAAATCAAAAATCATTTTTGAAGTGATTTCTTGACCATCATCGATGATGAATTTCAGCTGTGAGTTGCCGGCATACTCTTCAGCATGTTTGCGGGCCAATCTGACGACGCCTGTCGCGCTGGCTACGGTCTCCAAACAGCCTTTCTTTCCGCAGGTACAGTCAAATCCACCCGGTTCGACTGTCATGTGGCCGATTTCTCCTCCTGAACCTGCAGTACCATGTATCAGATTGCCTTCCGCAATGATTCCGCCGCCGACACCTGTGCCAAGTGTCACAAATACGACATCGCGGTCATCCGCACCAGCGCCCCGCCATTTCTCTCCGAGCGCGGCAACGTTTGCATCATTGTCTATGAAAATAGGGATGCCGATTTCGCGCTCGATTACTTCACGTACAGGCTGCAGCGTTTTCCAGTTCAGGTTGAAGGCCCCCTCGACAGTGCCCGCTTCACGGTCCACCGCTCCTGGCGACCCCATACCGATACCCTGAAAATCGTCCGCAGTCATTTTATAAAGATCCAGATGGTGTTTGATCGAAGCAACAATATCAGGTACGATATGCGTCCCCTCATCATTGATGTTCGTAGGGATGGTCCATTTTTGCTGGATATCGCCCTCTGCTGTCAAGATAGCCAGTTTTACTGAAGTACCGCCTAAATCTATTCCGATAAATTTTTTATACACGACATTTCCTCCAATTATTTAAATTATATCTAGTATAACGCAAAACCGGCCCGCATAAAACCCGTGTAAGCAAAGAATATAGCGCTCACAAAGTAAATGATCAGAAAAAGTAACCTTTGTCCGTTTTGGCTTTTGGCAGTTCTTGGCATTGCGATGAATACGGCCGCTAGCGCGCCTCCCAGTGCTCCGCCAAGATGGCCAAAATTATCGACAGCTGCAGAAAAAAAGCCGAAGAAGAAATTCAGGAAAATAAGCATTGTGAAACTACGGGCCATTTGCTGAATCCCCAAATTGTAAGGAAACTGTCGTCCCAGAACAATGGCTGCAGCGAACAACCCGAAAAGTGAGGTGCTTGCACCAGCAGAAATCGAATCATTGAAGGCGAAGCTCATCAGATTCCCCATCAAGCCGCTCAGGAGATAAATCAGCGCAAAACGCAAAGAGCCATAGAGACTTTCCATCTGTGTACCCAAGTAATACAGGGTGATACTGTTGACCAGAATGTGCGTGAAGCCTATATGGATGAACATAGGCGCTATCAAACGCCACCACTCCCCTTGCACGATGGCTGGATTGAATTTGGCGCCGAAAAGAATAAGCGTCAGTACATTGGTGCTTCCCCCGTTCAAGGTCATCAGTAGGAAGATAACAATCTGAATGGCCAAGAACAAATGTGTTACTGAGAATTTATCCGGCAAATAGGATTTTCTGGTATTATATGACCGCATCATGACACGTCCTTTCATTATGATCCTATTTTAAACTAGATTGTTGCCAGCAACAACTTTTGGATCGGCACATCAAAAGCTTCAATTTCCCAATGCGGATTCTTAAACAATTGGAATGGGAACAACACCGACAAGGTATGTCCGTTGTACGCAGCCAGATAGCGGTCATAATAACCGCCGCCGAACCCGATACGGAAACCTGTTTCTGAAAATGCCAATCCAGGAACGAGCAGCAGATCGATTTCTCCAGGCGGAACCGGATTGCTCTTATCGACAGGTTCCATGATACCGAATTTGCTTTTTGCCATCGTAATATCCGGCGAGTATTCATGAAAAGTCATCACACGATTCTTGCCGGAATAGGGAACAACCATCCGTTTGCCTTCTTCAAGTCCGTTTTTAATGATTGTATGTGTATCGATTTCCGGAAAATTGGACCATGTGACGCCTATCGTCTTTGAAGCTTTCCACTCTTGACTGGAGCAGACTGCTTTTGTCAATTCTTTTTCCATCCGAATGCGATCCTGGGCGGGCAAATCCCTCAGTTTCCCAAGCATTTCTTTTCTTATATATTCTTTCATCCAATAACCTCCTCAAGAAACAATCTGTCGCACGCTCTTTCTGCTTAAAATAAGCCTTCCGGAAAAAATAAAAAAAACAACAGGATATCCTGTTGTCATTTTAATTATTTTGTTTCACGATGCAAAGTCACGCGTCTTTCACGTGGACAATATTTTTTCACTTCAAGACGGTCCGGGTTGTTACGTTTGTTTTTCTTTGATAAGTAATTACGTTCTTTACACTCCGTACATTCCAATGTAATATTTAACCGCATATTCTTCCCTCCAAACATAAAAAAATTGAAGATCGAATCATCTTCTGCGTTTCTCATTGTATCACTTCCGAAAAAATAATGCCACTATTTTTTGAACAAGTTATGCGGACATTCGATTTTTCGATTTTTTCAGCTTTCTTCCAATTAAATTCCAGATAAGGTTGCAGAAACAAACGAATTTCATTAGAATGTTATCAGGCGTCAAAAAGAAGAATTGAGGTGACAAAGATGGAACAATGGACCATCGTGATTGTCTTGCTGACAATCGCAATCATATTGCTGTTTGCATCATTTTTCGTCAAGGATAATGATCGCAAATTCGTAGATGAGATGAGTGAATACACATTACAATTAACGGAAGAAATCCATGAATTGAAAAGACGACTCATCGCTGTGGAAGAGGAATTAGGAAAAGAAATTCCCGTCTCCGAAGACTCGCAGAACATCAAAAAAGTACACAACTTGACTAAGCAGCATATCATCACTTTGTATACAAGCGGAAGAACATTCGATGAGATTGCAGAACAACTGTCCGTCCCTATCACCACCGTGCAACTCGTTGTCGATAACTACATAGAGCAATCAATCGTATAGAGGAGAAAATAAAGTGAACAAACAAAAGCTTCGTTTTATATCCATCGGTTTTTTGTTGTCTGCCGTACTGTTGGCCGGCTTCCAGCTTTTCTATCCGGAAGCCCTTCCTGGCAGCACCTTCAACGGAGAAGCAACTGCCGATTCAACGGATTATCAAGAGAAATATGAAAGTACTTTGGCGGAATTGGAATTGCAGAAGCAACTCAATGAAGCAGCGACAAGCAGTGCTCCTGGTGAAGGAGCCGAAGTGGCATCCAGTGCTCCGGCTGAAGTCGCGAGTATCGCTGAAAGTTCAGCTACCCCTGCCGCAAATACTCCAGTCACATTTGTCATCACTTCCGGACAACCGATGTCCGTCGTCATCGACAATCTGGTCAGTGCGGGACTCATTACCGATCGGGCTGTCTTTGAAAAATACCTGAATGAACGGAATCTTGTCACGAAAATAAATATCGGAGAGTACCAATTGTCCCAGGACATGGGCTATGAAGTCATCGCCGATATGATCACACTGGAATAATGACCCACTCTACAAAGACAGAAGGAGCCGGAACAAGGATATTGCAATCCTTGTTCCGGCTCCTTCTTTGTGTCCATTTGAAATCGTCAGCCGATGGTTATTCCGCTGGCGTTGCGTAGTCCCCAGTATTGAAGTACGCATCGAAAACTTTCTTGGCAATCGGTGTAGCCCGGCCCGTATCTGTGCTGAGATAAGGAACCACTACCGTTACGGTGATTTCCGGATTGTCGAAGGGCGCATAGCCGACAAAGGTGGAGTTGAATACACTCTCACCCTTCAGATTGTCATTGTTCCCGTCATAGAAAGCTTCCGCCGTCCCTGTCTTGGCGGCGACGTCGTTCGGATCTTTCCCGAATGTCGAATAAGCCGTCCCGTTCTCGCTGTGGGTTACTTGGTAAAACCCTTGCTGGACACGCTCCATCGCTTGCGCATCGACATCGACTTGATTCATCACTTTTGTCTCCAAAGTCGTTTCCAAAGCCCCCAGCGCTCCGTTCGCATCCGTGCTGCGGATTTCTGAAACCAACTGAGGAGCGTATCGGGTGCCGCCATTGGCGATGGTATTGATGTATTGCGACAATTGCAGGGTCGTGTAGAGATCGGATTGCCCGAATGATTGGTTTATAGCTTTATCGGCGCTCCTCTCACTGGCTTTTAGTCCGCTGCCTTCATTCGGCAAGTCAATCCCCGTCTTCACACCCAAACCGAACTGGGAAAAATAACCGCGCAGTTCATCGATCACACTCGGTGAAATATTCAGGGTACTTCCTGCTTCGTAGGTCGACTGTCCCCCCATCAGCATCGCCAATTTGATCATGTAAATATTCGATGAGCGGGCTAACGCCTCGATATCGTTTATGGCCACTTGGCTGCCGATGGTTGGGTTGAAAACTGACTTTTTAAGATTTGACCCTTGGAATTGCAGCGGTTCATCGACGAGAACATTGTTATCCGTACTGATGACACCGGTCATGTATCCGGTCAGCACCGTCGCGCCCTTCACCGCCGAACCCATCCCGTAGCTGGAATTGATGACTCCCAATGCATCATCCACAATTTCGTTTGAGGTCGAGCGCTGTTTGCCGGTCATGCCCAGAATCTCGCCTGTATTCGGATCCGATACCACTATATACACCCGGTCGTTGTAAGAATCGACATTGCTGTTCAGGAAACCGGTAGCGATCTGTTCGATTTCCTTCTGAAAATCGATATCGATGGTCAAGACCAGATTATCCCCGGCTTTTCCTTCATAGGATTCCTCCCGCGTCACAACCTCACCTGATTGATTCGTGATCGTTTCCCATTGTGATTTCGTGCCTGAGAGCACCGACTCGTATTCTTGCTCCAAATAGGAATTCCCGACACGGTCATTTCTGGCGTACCCTTTTGCCAAATAGGTGGCGACTTTGTCGCTCGGCAAACCGATTTTTTCGCTGGTCACCCCTCCTAATATGCTCTTCAGCAAGTCGGACTCGGGATAGATCCTGACCCAATCCGTCGCGACATCCACTCCGGACAGACCGGACAGATTTTCGCTCACTTGGGCAAGTTCTTCATCCGTTACATCCTTATTTTTTATACTGGTAGTCGACAAGGCATACGCGCTGTTCATTCGCTTGAAGATTGCGGCAATTTCTTTTTGTTCATCCGAATAAGCGATATCTTCCGCCGTTATTTTCGCTAGCTCCACTTCATACAATTCGGAACCAGGCAACAGCTTTTCATCATCCGACAGACGCTTCAACATCACTTCGTTGTTTATGGCTATCCAATAATCCTTCAGATCACGCTCCGTCAGTTCTTCAAAGCTGACGTTTATCAAACCCGCCAACGCAGCGGCAACCTTTGCCATTTCCTCGGCTGTCGTGTTTGCTCCTCTTGTGTAGGTTATGGAATGCTGTGGTTCATTGCCCACAAGGATGTTGCCGTCTCTGTCGTATATCAAACCGCGCGGCACCGATTCCGTCACAAGTGTCGTTTCCGTACGTTTTACGATAGCCTCAAATTCATCGCCGCGAACGATCTGCAGGTATCCCAATCGGAATATCACCGCCGAAAACAGCGAGAACACGATAAAAAAGAGCAGGTTCAACCGAAATGGGATATGCGATTTTCTCTTTCTTTTGTTTTGGGTATTATCTTCCAATTTTGCACCTTCCTAAAACCATAGTTCGACAACCTATTATAGCAAAAAAAGCAATCATTACAAACGACGCAACAAATTTTTAAGATGTGTCCTGTTCGGATACTCGGACACATGCTCGAATTCTTCATAAAACCAGCGGGATATGCTAAAATAGCAGAAGCACTTGTGAAATTTCCGCTTCAACTATCCCGAGCGTTCACTCATAGTCAGGCGAATCTGCAGGAACGCAAAAAAATTTCATTTTAAGGAGGAATGTGCAGCATGCTGAAGCGTTTCACAACCCTATCCCCGCAAAAAAATATGCTTTTCCTTTCGTTCTTACTGCCCTTGTTTGTAATGATGGTCATTTATGCCACTATGGGTGTTTATCCTTTCGGCAACAGCACCTTATTGACAGTCGATCTCGGCCAGCAATATGTGGATTTTTTCAGTTATTATCGCACTACCTTATTGTCCGATCCTTCCGCCCTTTTCTTTTCGTTCACAAAATCATTCGGCGGCGAGATGCTGGGCCTGTGGGCTTACTATCTGATGAGTCCGTTCAACCTCATTTTTCTGCTTTTCCCGCAGTCCCAGTTGCCTTTGGCGGTGACCATTTTGATCCTGATGAAGGTTTCGGCTTCAGGACTGACTTTTGCTCATCTGTTGATTTCCCGGTTCGAAGGCAAAGGCTTGTTGGTGCCGTCCTTCGCAGTGAGCTATGCCCTGATGGGTTACGTCATCGTCAATCAATTGAACGTCATGTGGCTGGACGGGCTTGTTTTCCTGCCTCTGATCATTCTGGGTTTAGAGAAACTGCTATCCGGTGAAAGCGGACTTTACTACAGCTTATTTCTCGCAGTGATGCTGCTTTCTAATTATTACATCGGATTCATGATCTGTGTTTTCCTGGTCTTCTATTACCTTTTCGCATTTTCCAGACAAGAACTTGTCAGCACCAACAACCTGAAAGCGCAGCTGAAGCATTTCTTCACACAATCAGCCCGATTCATCGGTTATTCTTTGTTGGGAGCTGGCTTTGCTGCCGTCCTGCTGCTGCCCACCTTTTATTCGCTCTTGGGAAGCAAGGCAAGCTATGCCAACAAGCTGATCGATTGGCGTTTCGCCTATGATCCCTTCGAAGTCGTTTCGAAGTTTTATATCGGAGCGTTCAATTTTGACCAAATGCCCAGCGGACACCCCAATCTTTTTATCGGAACTGTCGCGCTGACAGCCTACATTTATTATTTTTTTCATCCCGGTTTCTCAAAAAAAGAACGGTTCACCTCGCTGGCGTTAACCGCCCTCTTTTTTCTGGCGATGAACGTCCAGTTTCTGAATAAAATTTGGCATGCCGGACAATATCCGATCTGGTACCCTTACCGTTTTTCGTTCACCGTATGTTTCTTTTTTCTGCTGAACGGTTTTCGGGCGTTGCGTACTTATCGTCCTTTTCCCTTTTCGCTGGCCTGCTGTCTTTTGATCGCGAATGCGGCCACCGCCATCTATGTGCTGAAAAAGGATTTTGAATTTTTGGAGCCTGTCCAAGTATTGATCAGTGCAGTCGTTTCTGTCCTTGTCCTAGTGTTGCTGATGCTCAGGGATCAACCGAGAAAATGGCTGACCTACACGTTGCTTTTCGTGGTGACCGCAGAGATGACGGCAAATGCAGCCATCGACCTGTTCCGGTTGGGCTACGTCAAACAGGACGAATTCTCTGATTATCAAACGAATCTGAATACGATGCTGGCGGATGTGCGCACACCCAAAGACACATTCTACCGGATCGAAAAAACGTTCCAACGTTCCAAAAACGACAGCTTCCAAGCAAATTATGCAGGAATCAATCATTTCAGCTCCACTTTTGAAAAAGAGATTCCCGCGTTGTTCGGATCATTGGGCTTTCCGGACGGCAACGGGTTTATCGTATACTCAACCGGGACATTGTTTACGGATGCGCTTTTCGGTGTGAAATACTTCATCCAGGATAAGAAGTTGCCGGAAACATTTTATGACCTCAATGACGGCGTGTACCGGTTGAAACGCAACTCCACCCGCCCGGATTTGACCCAATACAGTCCTTATTCCGAGACCGATCGAACCACCACTTTTGAGAATCCATACGCGTTGTCACTGGCATTCGGTGTTTCCGAAAGCGTATTGGGTCTCGAATTGATCGAGGATCAGCCCCTATTGATGCAGGAACAACTTTTGGACGCCTTCAACAATCAGGAAAGTATCGAACCATATTTTTCATTGCGCCCGTTCGATTCCAACGTTTTCCAGAATGTCACATCCGCTGCCGATGATGCGCAGAACACAACCTACTATCGGTCTGTGGATGGTGCAGTCTCAAGGATCGAATTCCAGTTCACCCCTACCAGCGGTAATCCTTATTATCTGATCCTGGATGCCGGCATCGACGATGATAACGCAAACCTTTATGTGAATAATGTGAAGCTGGATTACTATACGACCTATCGCAATGATCAGATAATCAACATCGCAAGCAACCAGCAGGGGGAGAACGTCACCTTCACGATCGAACTGCTCGAGGACTCGATACGGGTACAGGACCTGAAACTTTACGAATTGAACAAAGCTCTGTTCGAGGAAACCATTTCAGCGCGACAAGCGGAAGGCATGACGATCACTTCGTTCAGCCAGACACGCATTACAGGTTCTGTCGTGATCGAGGCTGAAGATGAAATATTGTTGACGACGATCCCCTACAGCGAAGGTTGGGAGGTCACGATCGATGGGACAACTGCAGAAACAACTACCGCTCTGAATAGCTTACTGGCAATACCAATCAGCCCGGGCAAACATACGGTTGTATTTGCGTACCGTACCCCTTATCTGATGACTGGCTTGTCCATCAGCGTGATTTCCATCGCTGGTGCCTTATTATTGAGAAAATATCGCAGGAAAAGCTGAACGGGTTCGTTCAGCCCTGAAAGAAATCTAGGAAATCTGTCCACGCAACGTTCCCTACGGTCACCTTGTACTGGGGCTCTAAGGGATGAATCCCTAAGAGTCCCATGCAACTGAGCATCGAAGAGCGCAATAGGTACGATTTATCTAATTTCCGAAGGGCTAACCCGTGAAGCTGGACATCATTTTAGATGCATGAAACATGTTGCAATCTTGTGAAATACCTACGGCGATGCACTTCTGAGTTGAAAAAATTTATAAATTCCTGTGTGTTAAAAATAAATAAGAAAAGCGGTTAGGATATCCCGGCCGCTTTTCTTATCTTTTTTTCATTTAGAGAACCACGGGAAGCCTTATAGTTCCTCCTCACACATATAAGAAATCGCCACACTACCGACACCGGCACTCATTCCGACGATTGTTGAAATATTCATGATGTACTCCGGTTCCTTGCCGAGCAAAGCGACACTGCGCTTGCGATATACTTCAGCCTTTTCGGGATTATTGGCATGCACAATCGCATATCGCGTAACCTTCTCTTGTGTGTTTATTTTTCCCAACAATCTGAACAATTTCTTTTCATTGCCTTTTTCGCTGAATGCCTTCTCCGCGATGGAACCTTTACCTTCTGCGTCGATGGATACGACCGGTTTGAGATTGATCGACATCGCTGCCATCCCTGAAACTTTACTTAGTCGGCCGGATCTTACCATATATTTCAAATTGTTGACGCTGACGAAAATGTTCGTCCGATCCCTCAATTTTTCAATGGCGGATACGATTTCGTCGAAAGGTGTTCCTGCGGCAATCATTTCTGCTGCTTTCATGACAAGTAACCCTTGCGCACCGGAATTCCGTTTCGAATCGATAACAGCGATTTTTTTGCCTTCACGCAGTTTCTTGGAGACAGCATTCCGAAACACACTGTTGGTTCCACTCTGCTCTTTCGCAACAGTCACAACAATGACCTGATCGTAATGCGCGAGCACGGTTTCTAAATATTTCTCGACAACGATCGGATTCGGCTGTGAACTTTTCGGATACTCGACGGCCACTTCCAACAACGGGTAGAAAAGTTCAGGCGTCATGGTTACCTTATCCAGATAGGAAGTATTGTCAAAATTCAGGTTGAGCGGCAACATGTGCACTTGATAACGATCGAGTATTTCTTGCGGAACGTCCGCGATAGAATCGGTGATTAACGCAATAGCGTATTTTCTGTCAAAAGCTGATTCATTCTGCCTGATCATGTCGTCCGCCTTTTGCTGCAAGATGATGCCTTTCTTGCGCAAAACTTGGAACACTTGCTCCGGAGCATTGGCATGGATATGGATCCTGGCTTTATGATTGTTGCCTGCCACAATCAAAGAATCGCCATAGAGTGCCAATTCCGACCTCAACGCTTCCAGATCGATAGAGTCCGCGGACAATAGCGCTTCAGTACAATAGCGATGGCGAATTTCCCCTTGGCCGTGGATCAATTCTTCATTAAAAGAAAGATCTTCCTGTTCTTCGCTGACTTTCAAATCCAACTTTCCGGTGTGCAAAAATGTTGCAAATCCTTGCAGAAAGTAGACAAATCCTTTCGCACCGGAATCGACGACTTTGGAATCCTGGAGCACTTTCAAACGTGAAGTTGTCGCCTCCAAAGATTTGTTGGCTGTAATCAACGACTTTGAAAACAATTCTGAAAACGTTGCCGAAAGATCTTTATGGCTATATACAGCATCAGCCCATTCACGGATGACAGTGATGATCGTTCCTTCAACCGGATTGGAAATAGCCTGATAGGCATAAGGGACCGCATTTTTGACCGTTTCTGCAAATGAAGAAATGGTTATCATCTCGTCATCCATCAGACTGAGAAAAATCCCGTTGATGTATTGGGCAATAATGATGCCCGAGTTTCCTCTTGCACCAGTCAAAGCGGCATCAGCTATACTGTTCATCGTTTCCTTGACGGATCCCGAGATTTTTGCGTCCATGATGATCGCATGCATGGTTGAGGAAAGGTTGCTGCCAGTATCTCCATCAGCGACCGGAAATACATTGATTTCGTTCAGACTGTTCTTGTTCTTTATGACTTCATGCGCACCCGATAAAAAAGAATTGTAAAGCCTCTCGCTATCAAGGGTTGAAATATTCATCGTTCTTCCTCCGTCCACATCTAAAACTTTATTCATTTTTTAGAGAAATCTTTGCGCCGCAATGTAAGTGATCCCGGCTGTCGCGGCATTCAAAAAAGTTCCCCAGGCCAAGTCGATTACGGTGATAATAACCGGCCAATCTTTTATGGTAGCCAGATTAGTCAAGTCGTAAGTCGCATAAGCGATCAGTCCGAAAAAGCCACCTGCCAAAATGGCAAACTGTAGACTTTCTTTCAAAAGTGCCGGATGGATCACAAAAAACACGAGTCCACCGATGAACAAGAAATAGAATATTATCGCTGCCACCCAATTAACATTCGGAGCCATGAGGTGCCCCAAGTACTTGCTGTAAATATTTTTCGACAATACCCCTAACCAGACTATATCCACTAAAAAGAACACAAAAAATGTCAGGAAATACAATTTGATGTTGTCCATCTTCTCTTCCTCCATTCCGTTATTTGTTTATCCGCCGATTCTTTCGGACAAGATGCCATCTTTCATTACATATACTTTATCACAATAATCTATCAAACGTTCATCATGTGTAACCATAATGGTCGCCTTTTTCTTTAATTTTGTTTCTCGGGCAAGAATTTCGACAACTTCAAATGCTTTCTGAGTGTCCAGACTGGCCGTTGGTTCATCGGCAAGGATGACAGACGGATCATGATATAGGGCTCTCGCTATTGCGACCCTTTGCCTTTGACCGCCGGAGAGATCACTCGGAAACTTATTCTTCAATTCGAATATGCCTAATTCTTTTAGTAATTCATCGCGTTTTTGTTTATCAACTTTACTGCCTTCAACTTTATTGGCCAAGTGCAGCTGATCTTGGACCGTCAAAAACGGGACTAGGTTTGAGGCTTGCAGAATAAAACCGATTTCTTCAAATCTAAGTTTGGCTCGTTTTTTCTCGTTTACTTCACTGAATGGATTCCCATTTATCAAGACCTTACCGGAAGTTGGGGTCTGCAGCCCTCCTGTAATAGTCAAAAAAGTACTCTTTCCTGACCCACTCGGGCCAATGACTGCAACAAATTCACCGGCTTCGATGGCTATGTTCGTTTTTTTCAGCGCATCTATCTTTAATTCCCCTTCACCGAATGATCGGGAAACATCTATCATTTCTATTAATTTCATCTGCTGTCTCTCCTATCCAATTGCCTTTAATGGGTCTATTTTTACAACCGCTCTAACGGAAAACACGCCGCCGATCATAGCCATAATGACCAACAAGGAAGCTATGCCACTCAAAAAATATAGATTTGTGCGATATGGAACAGCAGGAGGCAAGACCAGTGCTGTCGCTCCTGTCAACAATAAGCCAATGCCGACACCGATTGCAGCCAACAGGAATGTCTGGACGACGACTGATTTTGCGATATAGCCGCTGGATATTCCTTGCGCCTTCATAACGCCGAACATACTCGATTTCTGCATGGTAAGGACATAGATAAAAATGCCGATTACTACTGCAGCAATAACAACCAAAAAGCCGATCATCAACCCAAATGTCAACACCTGAGCAGTATATCCCGGAATTTCATTGATGTAATCCGCAATCGGATACACTATCAGGTCTTCATTTCCAGTGTCCACCCCTTCGACCGTACCATCGCTTCCCCGGACAACAATCGCACTGACGCGGCCCTCCTCAGACTCGTCAATCTGCTCAAAACGCACATCCTGATACGATGAGACTGTCGTATACAGAACAGGTGCAACGCTGAACTTAGCATCTTCAGTAAAGCCGACTACTTCGACTTCCTTGTCCGATCCAGCCAACTGAAGGGTGTCCCCAATGACTATGCCCTCCTCCTCTTTCAGACTGATGTCTGCAACAACTTCGTCATCATTTTCGAAAGCTTTTCCTTCGATGACTTCAGGCATCAGGAATTGATCCGATTCGATACCAAAAAAAGTTGTATTTATTTTTGCATCATCGCCTGATGTTCCTTTTTTCCTGATGACATTTGGGGCTATGCCGATCACAGCTGCTTCATCTGCCTCCACCTCATCGATGGCACCTTTTGGCATCATGGACATATTGATGTTCGTATTTGACTCATCAGTCAGAATGATTCCGTCCGCATCCCATTTATCAATGCTGGTCCGATTATCCTGTGCCAATCCATAGGCAAGACCTACCAGGAAAAACACCAAATATGACACCAGCACCATCACGCCTATTATTAAAGAAAATCTTGTCTTTGAATGTTTAATTTCTTTCCAAGCTAAAAACATTAATTCATCTCCCTTTTTTTATTTATCGTTTTATATAATGAATGAAAAATGACTTGATTATTCACATTTAATTACTGTTCTGATTTAGACACTCCCGGTATCGGCCTGGCTCATAGCGTTGTTGAGCAGCTTCAACTGCCTCATCAAAAACGGGCCATCAATACCTTCCAGATTACAAGCTTTCACTTCCGACAATATAGCAACATGAATTGCTTTTTTTGAAATGACGGCTTTTTCACTCAAGGCAACAATGATAGCGCGTTTATCCAGAAGCGATGGTTCCTTTGTGAGCCAACCCTGTTTCTCAAGTCGGTTCAATATAGGGTTCAATGTTCCGATCCCCATCCCTAACCGCTCCCCGATGTGCTTGATCAATATCCGATTATCGTCCCACAAAACCAACAGCACAAGATATTGAGGGAATGTCAAACGGAACTCTTTCAAAGCGCGGTTATACATTCTACTGAAATCATTCGCTGCTCGATAAACCTCGAAACAAAGCTGATCCTCAAGCGGTCTTTCAAAAATAGATTCCTCCATCCGACAGCGTCTCCTTTCCAAATTTATTTTCACTACTCATATACATCTTACAAGATATATATTATTGGATGACATCCGGAAAGTAAAACAATCGCACTCGAAAAATCCACAAAATCAGTTCTTCAGTCATCACTATATTATGACTGTAAGAAAAAAGGACTCAGAGCGGGTGCCCTGAATCCTTTGATTGGATTACAATATCTTTTTTCGGTTATTTTGCAGCCGCTAAACGACGGTTGACTTCATCCCAGTTTACAAGGTTCCAGAATGCTTTGATGTACTCAGGACGCACGTTCTTATAATTCAAGTAATAAGCATGCTCCCATACATCAAGACCTAAAATCGGCGTTTTGCCTTCGCTGATCGGTGAATCTTGGTTTGGAGTGGAGGTGATTTCCAATTTACCATCGGAAACCACTAGCCAAGCCCAACCGGATCCGAAACGGCCTGCAGCGGCTGCGGAGAATTTCTCTTTCATGGCATCAAAACTGCCGAATGCTTCTTCGATTCCATCCTTTACAGCTCCAGTAGGTTCTCCACCCGCATTCGGTGCCAAAACTGTCCAGAATAGGCTATGGTTTGCATGTCCACCACCATTATTTCTTACTGCTGTACGGATATCCTCCGGGATGCTGTTCAAATCAGCCAATAATTCTTCGATTGTTTTGTCGGCTAACTCAGGATGTTTCTCCAATGCTGCATTCGCATTTGTGATGTATGCATTGTGGTGTTTCTCATGGTGCAAGTGCATCGTTTCCTCATCGATATATGGTGTCAAAGCGTCGTACGCATAAGGTAGTGCTGGTAATGTAAAAGCCATGTTAAATTCCTCCTAAAATTGTTTGTGATTTCTGACTGACTTCACTGTATCATCAATTGCTCACTTTATCAAAAATAATGCCTCGAAGCCGTAACAATTTGTGATTGCTAAATGCATCCATTTTCGATAGACTGTGTAAGTATGATGCAGAAAGCGGTGATCACAATCTCAATCGTCAGTTTAGTCAAAAATAGTTTTATTGAGCCAAAACAATTACTGGCTGCCAAAACTTTAAAAAAGAGTTCGGCCTTTTTCCTCTTCTGCTTGCTCTCACTTTCCGTCAGCATCCCCTTGTTTTTGGATGGGTATGCCACTCTGGAAAAATTTTCGGCGGACGCTGGTGTGATAGCGGATAAAATACCTTCATTCACTATTGCTGATAGCGCCCTGCTGTTGGATGAACCTAAGGATAAAGGTTTTATCCATAAAACGGACACCGTCCTGTTGGCTTTAGATAATCAGGAAGTATACACACAGAGAGAACTCGAAAAAGAAATGTCATCGCCTGATCTGATTTTGAGTCTAGTCTTTTCTAAGGATGCCTTCATCCTTTACGCTCAAGACGTCCCATTCAGGTTACCCTATGAACAGGCCGATGGTATTACGGACGAGTCCATCAAAAAATTGTTGCACAATTTTTCGAGCACTCAGTTCTTTTCCGGCGTTATCATGCTTTTATTCAGTTTTTTCATTTCTTCATTCAGTGTACTGCTTACACTATTGATTATTGCACTATTCGCAAATGTATTAATAGGATTTATGCGAAAAAAACTCCTTTTCCGCGAAATGCTGAAGATGGCACTGATAGCAGCCGCGATTCCGGTGCTGTTCTTCAGCTTGTTGAACGGATTCGACATCTATCCGATGGTACAGGATGAAGCAATAGTACTGATCGGAATATTCTATTTCTACAAAGCACTCAAAGATTAGCAGGGAACCCGCAAATTTCAGAGACGACTGGTCCTCTTAAGAAAAGCTGAACGGGTTCGTTCAGCCCTGAAAGAAATTTAGGAAATCTGTCCGACTGAGCATCGTAGAGCGCAATAGGACAGATTTATCTAATTTCCGAAGGGCTAACCCGTGAAGCTGGACATTATTTTAGATGCATGAAACATGTTGCAAACTTATGAAACACCTACGGTGATGCACTTTTCACTCTGGAAAATTTTATAAATTCCTGTATGTTAAAAAAGAGGCCGCAGCAAGATGATCTTTCGATCATCTGCTGCGGCCTCTTTGATTATATTGTTGGCAAGCTGCATAAGTAAGCCACTAAAGAATCCGTTTGGCATTTCTTATGTTTTACCCATGGCTGCGGGTTTTGCTGGCTCTTCTTTTTCGCTTCTGCTGGCTGGCGATATTTTCTTTCAATTTGCGTTTGTAGCCAGGTTTCACTTGTTTCTTAGCTTTGTTTACCATTCCGCGGATGCGGTGATCGGGTTCCAATTGACTCGGAGCGTTTCTCATCTCACGGCGTTTTCTTTCATAGGTCTCAACAAGCTGATCTTTTTCGATAGCGACTGGTTTGAAAACAACACCATACTTCTCCAGTTCATCGATTGCCTTTTCTTCACCCGGCGCGTAAAGAGTAATCGCTGTTCCTTTTAAGTTGCTGCGTCCCGTTCTGCCCGTACGGTGTACAAAGAATTCCATGTCCTTCGGCAATTCATAGTTGATGACGTGCGAAACGCCTTCGATATCGATGCCTCTTGCCGCTAAATCGGTAGCCACCATGAATTGGTACTCCAGATTATGGACTCTTCTCATGATGCGTTTGCGTTCACGAGCCGGAACATCGCCATGCAAGACAGCTGGCTGGATGCCACGTTGTCTCAATCCATCAGCGATTTCCTCAGCATTTTGTTTTGTATTGGCAAAAATCAACGCCAGATATGGTTCTCCCATTGACAGCACTTGGTACAGAACATCAATTTTTTCTCGCCCTTTAGTCGACAGCAACAGATTATCGATTGCTGGCGCAATGATGTGTTCCGGTTTCAACTGAACAACCACAGGGTTTTCGACGTATTTCTTCAGGAAACCCTTCAGTTTCTCTGGAATCGTAGCGGAGAAAACCAGCATTTGCAGTTTCTCCGGCAAACGTCCGGCAATCTGATCGACATCATGCAGGAAGCCCAAATCCAGTGTCATATCCGCTTCATCAATGACCATTTTGGATGCAGTATGGATCTTCAACGCTTGCTCGTTGACCAGATCGAGGATCCTGCCCGGAGTTCCGATGACGATGTGCGGTTGATTGTTGATAAGTTTCGACATTTGACGTTTCTTGTCTGTACCGCCTACGTAACTGACGATACGGATTTCCTCTGGCGCATTCGAAATGAGTTGGGTGGCCGTTTGGTACAATTGTTCAGCTAATTCACGACTAGGTGAAGTGATGACAACTTGAACTTCATTTTTTGCTGGATCGATGGCATCGATCAAAGGCAGCAAGAAACTGTGGCTTTTGCCTGTTCCTGTTTGCGATTGGCCAATGACACTCTTACCAGTCCGAATGATCGGGATAATTTGTTTTTGGATATCTGTCGGTTCTTTGAAATTCAATTTGCTGATTGCCTCCAGCAAAAATGGCTTCAATTGAAAGTCTTTAAATTCCACGTTTACACCTCTTGTTTTTCTTCTGCGTATTTTATGCCCTACCATTATAACACATCCAGAAGGTTTAAACCTTAATTTCAAATAAGAATGTGAAAGGAGGACACATAAATTTATTGGCAACATATTTACATACGTATGCGGAAACACTCTCTAGAACATACCACACTCATGAAAACAGACACTTTCTTTCGTTGCCAAGGCTAAATGATAATAGTATAATGATATAATGAATAAAATCTAATCATAATACTAAAGGGGGGCATGTAATGATTACCCAAAATACTGCTTTGTTCACTATTTTCGGAGCGACTGGTGATTTGGCTCACCGCAAACTGTATCCGTCATTATTTCGCTTATACAAAAAAGGATTCATCAAGGATAATTTTGCCGTTATCGGAACAGCGAGACGAGAATGGTCTGATGTACATTTCCGTGAAGTGGTCTTGGATTCCATCAAAGATTTGATCGAGGATAAGGAAGATGCAATTTCTTTCGCTGCTCATTTCTATTATATCGCACACAACGTCAATGACGCGGAACACTACATCAAGTTGAAGGACTTGTCCGAATCTTTGGATGCCAAGTATTCACTGTCAGGGAACCGCATTTTTTACTTGGCGATGTCTCCGGAGTTTTTCGGCACCATTTCCGAAAAACTGAAAGAACAGAAGTTACTTACGCAAGACGGGTTCAACCGTCTGATCATAGAGAAACCTTTCGGGCGGGATTTCGAATCTGCGGATGCATTGAACACGAAGTTGCGCAAGTCGTTTGATGAAAATCAAATCTTCCGTATCGATCATTATTTGGGTAAAGAGATGGTGCAGAACATCTCTGCGGTCCGTTTCTCCAATATGATTTTCGAATCGCTGTGGAACAACAAGTACATCGACAATGTCCAGATCACCCTCTCCGAGACTGTCGGCGTGGAAGAACGCGGCGCTTATTACGACAACAATGGCGCTTTGCGCGATATGGTGCAAAATCATATCCTTCAGATTGTTGCCTTGTTAGTTATGGAACCGCCGCTTTCCTTGCAAGGCGAGGATGTGCGTTCCGAGAAAATTAAAGCTCTTCGTTCTCTTCGTCTGTACAACACACCCGAAGAGGTCAACCGCAACTTTATCAGGGCCCAGTATGCCGGAAATCCTGCAAAAGCTTTGCAAGCCTACCGGGAGGAACCAAACGTCAACCCTGCTTCATCAACCGAAACCTTTGTTGCCGGTAAAATATTAGTCGATAACTTCCGTTGGAAAGGTGTTCCCTTCTACATCCGAACCGGTAAACAAATGGCTTCTAAAGAGACATACATCCATATCCAGTTCAAACATGTTTCGATGAATATTTTCCCTACAGAAGGCGTAGACGAAATCGCTGAACCGAATGTGCTGACCATCCATGTTTCGCCGTTGGAAGGCTTCTCCTTACGCCTGAACGCCAAGCGTGTCGGTCAAGGAACTGAGATGAAAAATATTCGTATGCATCACATCTACGATGAAGAAACGCAAGCAAACAGCCCTGAAGCATATGAACGCCTCTTATTGGATTGCCTGAACGGCGATCCAACAAACTTTTCCCACTGGGATGAAGTCGCGCAATCTTGGCATTTCGTTGATCAAATCCGCAAAGTTTGGGATGCCCAAGAAGATTGTACGGATACCCTTTTCGCTTATGAGAGCCACTCGATGGGTCCAAAAGAAAGTGACGCTTTACTTGAACAGGACGGCTTCCACTGGACTGAATTCAACTGGAGTCAAAGTTATAAAGAAAAACAGGACAACGAATAAAACTGAAGGCCGGACAAAAGCGTTATTTCGCTTCTGCCCGGCCTTTTTCGATTCAATTCTGCTGCATCAATGCGTATTCTGCCATTCGATCGCCAACTCTTCCAATTCCAAAATGATGTCGTTTATTTCTGACTCATCTTTCGCATTTGCTCCGCTTGCAAGCGGATGACCGCCTCCGCCATGGCGTTTGGCGACTTCATTGATGATCGGACCTTTTGAGCGCAAACGGCAACGATAGGTCCCGTTCGGTTGCTCCACAAAAATCCCCCAACACAAAACGCCCTCTACAGTGCCGGGCAAAGGAACAACCGGTGCGGTGTCACTGTCGACAGCACCAAATCTCCCTAGAATTTCTTGGGAAAGGATAATGCTGGCTACCCCAACGTCGTTGATTGTTAAACTCTGCAGAACGAAACCTGATAAATTGGCTGTTTTCAGAGAATTTGTATTCATCATTTGACTGATATCCGACGCGGAAAAATCAAATTGCATCAGTTTGGAGGCTATTTTCATGGTCATTGCCGTCGTCGCCGGATAAAGGAATCTGCCGGTATCGCCTACAATGCCGGCATACAGCAGACGCGCAGCTGCGTCATTCATCGGCAGCTTATCCCCAGTTGAAAAGGAAATTTTTGCGATGATTTCACTGCTGCTGCTGGCTTGGGTCTCCACAAGGCAAATATCTCCATAGGGGTCTTCATTCGGATGATGATCGATTTTGATCAAATACTCCCCTTTAAGATAACGTTTATCGCTGACTCTTGGTTGATTCGCGGTATCCGTGACGATCACCAAGGCACCCTCGTAGGCTTCATCCGGGATGCTGTCCATACTGCCGAGATACGAGAGACTATCTTCGTTTTCGCCGGCAACAAATACTTTTTTCTCAGGATAGGCTTGCCTGATCAAACTGGCGAGACCATTCTGCGAACCCAACGCATCCGGATCCGGACGCAGATGACGATGGATGATGATGGTGGCATACGCTTGAATCTTGTTGACTATATCTGCATAAATCGGATTTTCCATTCGCTTCCCTCCTAGGATTTTTCCATCAGTTGGCAAATGACGATTGCTTTGCCGACCAGAGAATTTTCTAAATAAACTTCGACATCCAGTTTGGAGGATCTTCTGCCCAACTCCAACATTTTCGAACGAATCTCAATGACACTGTCTATCTGTATCATCTTCAAATGATAGATGTCCATCTGCTCGATTAGTGCATTCCGTTTCTGTAAGGTATACAAGATTTTCTTGGTCGTGCTCGCCAACACTTCACTCAATACCCCGAACGACACCGTTCCCAAGCTATTCGTCATTTGTGGTGTGATTCTGAAATTATAGGAAGGCAAAGCAGTCCCTTCTTCAGAGCTGATCAAAGACAAGTTTTCAACGACTTGGTCCTCAATCGTATTGCCTACTTGCGGCTGACGTTGTGCAAGCTGCATGGCTTTCATAACATCCTGGCGGGAAATGATACCGAGCAGCTGCAAGTTATCTTTCACCACAGGCATCACCTCTAAGCCATCCCAGATCATCCGGTGAGCCACGCTCGCAACACTCATGTGCGTTTTTGCGACTATCGGATCGCGGGTCATTACCCGTTCAAGCGAAAGCGTATCTGCTTTTCCAAGGATATCCTTCGCAGTTATGATGCCCACAAGTCGCATGTTGTGATTGACGATCGGGAACCGTGAATGGGTGCTTTCTGTATTGAGATTGCGATACTGGAAAACAGTATCATCCAATGAAAGAAATTTCGTCTCATCAATCGGCGTGTAGATGTCCTCCACCAGCATAATTTCTTTTTTGATCAGCTGGTCCGTCATGGCGCGGTTGATCATCGTCGCTACGGTAAAAGTGTCATAGGTCGTACGCAGTATCGGCATTTCGACCTGATCCGCCAAATGGACGATGCTCTCATCTGTATCGAACCCCCCCGTGATAAGGACGGCTGCGCCCTTTTCCAACGCGAATTCCTGGATATCATTCCGGTTACCGACGATCATAAGCGATCCTGGTGAAATGTATCGCTCCATCGCTTCGCGTTGCATCGCACCGATGATGAACTTGCTCAAGGTCTTATCAAGGCCTTTCTTGCCGCCCAAAATATCACCATCGATGATTTTACAGATCTGCCCGAAAGTTAGCGTTTCGATGTTTTCTTTCGATTTGCGTTCGATCCGGATGGTGCCTACCCGTTCGATTGTTGAAACCAATCCGATGTTCTCGGCATCTTTGATGGCGCGGTAAGCTGTCCCTTCAGACATGTTCAAATTTTTAGCTATCGTACGGACGGAAAGCTTTTCTCCGACCGGCATCGTTTCGATGTATTGAATGATTTGCTCATGTTTCGTTGCCATAGTCTACTCCCTTACTTTCTCAATTATAGTGAAATGGATTCCCCAGGTTGCATTATCAGGCCGACCCCATCATCCAGAAGGGCGAGGAACTCATTCGGATCCTGTTCGATCAACGGAAAAGTGTTGTAGTGGATTGGAACCGCAGTACGGTCCCGCTGCTTCAATGCATAAGCAGTATTGCCCGTGAAAAGAAATCCTCATGCGGTTCCTCACCTTTCTCTGTGATAAAAACTGTGTTATTCAGTGTTCATCGTATCATGAAACAGATTATTAGTACAACTGAAATGAACGATATTATTTTGTTATGCACACATAAAAAGGCCTTCCGCACAGAAGGCCTTTTTACGGATTATTCATCATCCTAAAGCGACGTCAAGGATCATCATGACTGTGAAGCCGACCATAAGTCCCATCGTGGCAATATCGCTGTTTCCGTTCGTTTGCGACTCCGGTATCAGTTCCTCGACAACAACAAAGATCATCGCACCGGCAGCGAACGCGAGTGCGTATGGCAAAATCGCGCTCATCGATATGACGGCGGCTGCCCCGATGACTGCCGCAATCGGCTCAACGATGGCAGAAAGCTGGCCGTAATTGAAGGCCTTCATCCTGCTGTTTCCATCAGCCCGGATCGGCATTGACAAGGCCGATCCTTCAGGTATGTTCTGGATGCCGATACCGATTGCCAAACCAATGGCACTCAATAGTGTATTATCCTCGGATATGCCGGCTGCGACCGCTCCAAAACCGACTCCGACTGCCAAGCCTTCGGGAATGTTATGGATCGTGATCGCAAGGAACAACAACAGGTTGCGGGAAGCTTGGGTCTGCGGACCTTCCCGGTGTTCCATCGGTTCACCCAAGTGCAGATGGGGGACGATTCTATCCGTCATGCGCAGGAACACGCCGCCCAGCAAAAAACCGATCGCCGCCGGAACCCATGACAAGCCACCGTAGCCGCTCTCTTCGGCATGGGAAATGGATGGAGCCAACAATGACCAGAATGATGCTGCTATCATGACCCCGGCAGCGAAGCCGCTCATGACGTCAAGGACTTTGCGATTGACGGATTTGAAGAAAAACACAAACGAGGCACCTATGATGGTACAACCCCAAGTGAATAATCCCGCTATGAACGCTTGCATAATTGGATTTAATTGACCGAATGACTCTAACATGATTTTTATCTCCCCTTTGTGATGAAATGATGAATGATTTCTGTTACAGATGCGTCGTGTCCCATAATGGCAATTGAATGTTCTCGTAGTGGATCGGGTCGAGCTGTGTTACGGTTATGCCCAATAAACGCACGTGCCGTTCTATCGTACCGTGGTCCAACCACAGTTCCCAGGCATGACGGAAAATATCCTCCGCTTGGGAAAAATGATCGATACGGGTTTTCCTTCTGGTTATCGTATCGAAATCAGCGTAGCGGATTTTCAACACAATCGACCGCCCGTGCAATTTGTTGTTATGCAGCGCTACTTGGACAGCCAGAGCGATTTGTTTCAGTTCCACCCTGGCCTGTTCCTCATCAGTCAAAAACAAGGTAAAGGTGTGTTCTTTCCCGATTGATTTCCTTTCCCGTTCAGGCTCCACAGCTCTGTTATCGATGCCTCTGACCCGTTGATAGAGGATATATCCGTGCTTCCCGAATTGTGAAAGCAATTCAGTTTGATCAAAAAGATAGAGATCGTCTCCGGAATGGATGCCCAACAGTTTCATCTTTTCGACTGTCTTCTTGCCGACGCCATAGAACTTTTCGATAGGCAGTTCGCGCAGAAAGCGGGCTGCATCATTTGGCGTGATCACAGTCATGCCAGCCGGTTTCCGGAAGTCGGAAGCAATTTTTGCGATGAATTTATTGTAGGAAACACCTGCCGAGCAAGTCAGACCCGTTTCCTGCCAGACTTCCCTTTGGATTTTCTTGGCAATCACTGTCGCACTGGACAGATTCCGCTTGTTCTTTGTGACATCCAGATAGGCTTCATCCAGAGACAAAGGTTCTATCAAATCGGTGTAGCGCGCGAATATTCCCCTGATCTGTTGGGAAACAATCTTGTAATGGCTCATCCGCGGAGGAATGAAGATGGCTTCCGGGCAGAGTTCAAATGCTTTTTGCGCACTCATCGCCGAATGGATCCCGAATTTCCTGGCGGCATAATTGGCTGTAGTCACGACCCCTTTGCGACCGGTATCTCTCGGATGATTCGCAATGACGATCGGTTTGCCGCGATGTTCCGGATGGTCCCTTTCTTCGATTGAAGCGTAGAAGGCATCCATATCCACATGGATGATCTTTCTGCTTTTATCATTTTCGGGTTCCTTAAAGGTCAAGATCCCAATCTGCATACTGTTCTCCTTGCTTTGCACTGATTCATTGAACGTGAATTTTACTTGCCGCTTTGAAGCTGATTTGGTAAGACTGATGATTCTGGGCCTCAAAGGTATATGGGCCTTCGTACGGCTCCACATTTGTCAACAGATACGGGACGCTTAACTTTACGCCCTTGTTGAGCAGATACGCCAGAAATTCCTGATCGTCATCAACTTCCCTGATGATGAAGCGGCTGCCGACTTCCAGCTCGATTAGTGGTTTGCTTTCATAAACTTCGATCCGGCCCTCTTTGTCTGGAATCACGCCCCCATGCGGATCATATTTAGGAAAACCTAGATAGGCATCCAAGCTATCGATCAAGCGATCCGATGACACGTGCTCCAACAGTTCCGCCTCGTCATGCACTTCGTCCCAGTTGAAATCCAATTTTTCCGAGAGAAACACTTCCCAAAGTCGGTGTTTCCGGATCAGCTTATTTGCGATCAATTGGCCTTTGTCGGTGATCTGCACCCCTTGGTACGGGATGTGACTGATCAGGCCATCCTTGAGCAATTTGACAGACATTTCGGTGACAGAAGCGGCAGATACGGATAAAGCCTGCCCTATCTGCTTATTGTTGACAAGCTGTTTGTCTCCACCCAATTCCATGATTACTTTCAGATAATCTTCTTTGTGCGGTGTCATGCGCTCCCTCCTCTTTTAGGTTAACCTAAACTATATTTTATATTATACGACAAATCCACTTGATTACAAGCCTAAAAACCACAATATTCCGTTCACTGTCACTATATAACCCACTTCTGCAATGGGAAAAGAGGGTTGGCGACAAATTGGCATAAACCTAAAATGATTTTCGAACAACAAAAAAGCCGGGAGCATGTCCCGGCTTTTCCTTATCTACTATTAACCTTTGTAGGCTGCGTAGATGATTTCTTTCAATTCTGAGATTAATGGTTGTTTAGGGTTAGCTGTTGTACATTGATCTTCGAAAGCCAATTCAGCCAAGCGGTCTGCATCGCGTTCAAGCATTTCTTCAGTGATGCCTTGATCACGGAAGTTCATCTTGATGCCGATGTCTTGACCTAATTTAGTGATTTCAGTCGCCAAAGCTTCAACCAATTCAGCAGTCGTATTGCCTTTGAAACCTAGGTAGCGAGCGATTTCAGCGTAGTCTTCGTCTGCACGGAAGTACTCATATTTAGCCCACAACGCATGTTTTTGCGGATCGATCGCATTGTAGCGGACGATATGCGGCAACAGGATAGCGTTCGTACGGCCGTGGATCAGATCCCATTGACCGCCGATTTTGTGTGCGATCGAGTGGGAAATACCCAGGAACGCATTCGCGAAGGCCATACCAGCCATAGTAGAAGCATTGTGCATTTTTTCGCGTGATTCTTGGTCGCCGTAATTGTATGAATTTCTCAAGTTTTCGAATACCAATTTGATTGCTTGTAAACTCAAACCTTTAGTGTAGTCGTTTGCCAATACGGAAACAAAAGATTCGATGGCATGCGTCAATACGTCCATACCAGTATCTGCAGTTACAGATTTAGGAACACTGTATACGAATTGTGGATCCACGATAGCAATATCAGGAGTCAATGCGTAATCAGCCAATGGGTATTTGATGTGTGTTTCGCTGTCTGTGATAACCGCGAATGGCGTTACTTCCGAACCAGTACCTGAGGTAGTTGGGATGCAGACAAGTTTCGCTTTTTCCATATCCTTGATCTTGTAAGTACGTTTGCGGATATCCAAGAATTTTTGTTTAGCGCCGAAGAAGTCACTTTCTGGGTGCTCATAGAACAACCACATCGCTTTGGCAGCATCCATAGGAGAACCCCCGCCGATTGCGATGATTGTATCCGGTTGGAAGTCACGCATTTTTTCAGTACCACGGTTCACAGTGTTTGTTGTCGGGTTAGGTTCAACATCCGAGAAGATTGCGTAAGATACTTTGTTGTTGCGTTGCTTCAATTGTTCGATGACTACATCCACATAGCCGAATTTGACCATGCCGTCGTCGCAGACGATGAAGACTCTTTCGACATCTTTCATGTCACGTAAGTATCTAACTGAATTTTCTTCGAAGTAAACCTTCTCTGGTAATTTAATCCACTGCATATTATTTCTCCTTTTAGCAACAGTTTTCACGTTCAACAAATCTAATGCAGAAACGTTATGAGAAACTGAGTTTCTGCCGTAAGATCCGCAACCCAAAGTTAATGAAGCGATGTTATTGTTGTACAGGTCACCGATACCGGCTTGAGAAGATGGAGAGTTGATAAGCACACGACAAGCTTTCATTTCTTTTCCGAATCGCTCGATCAAGTCATTGCGGCGAGTATGCAGTGCAGCCGAGTGACCTAAGCCACCCAAATCAAGCATTTGTTTGCACAGTTGGATACCATGCTCTGTACTGTCTGATTTCATCATAGCCAATACTGGAGATAATTTTTCTCTTGACATTGGGTATTCTGCTCCGACACCTGGTAATTCAGCGACTAGCATTTTAGTGTTTGCAGGAACGTTCAATCCAGCCAATTCAGCAATCTTACGAGCGTGCATACCGACAACATTCGGTCTTACGCCAGTTTTGGCATCATTCATCACGACATCTTCCAATTGTTGGATTTCTTCAGGTTTAGCAAAGTATACGTTGTGCAGTTGGAATTCTTTTTTGACTTCATCATAGATTTCGCTGTCGACGATTGCAGCTTGCTCTGAAGCACAGATCATACCGTTATCGAATGTTTTTGAAACGATGATGTCGTTTACAGCACGTTTGATGTTTGCTGTTTTTTCGATGTAAGCTGGAACGTTACCAGGGCCAACGCCTAATGCTGGTTTACCTGTAGAATAAGCAGCTTTAACCATTGCAGCTCCACCAGTAGCCAATACGACAGCAACTTCTGGATGGTTGATCAATTCAGCTGTTTTTTCCATTGATACGCCTTCTACCCATTGGATACAGTCAGCAGGTGCGCCCGCTTTGATGGCAGCATCGTAAACAACTTTTGCAGTTGCAGCTGAACATTTTTCTGCGCTTGGGTGGAAAGAGAAGATGATCGGGTTTCTTGTTTTCATACAGATCATCGCTTTGAAGATTGTTGTCGAAGTTGGGTTGGTTGTTGGGATGATACCGGCAACAACACCTACAGGAGCAGCAACTTTCATGATTTGATCTACTTTGTTGTCTTCGATGATACCGACTGTTTTATTTTTTCTGATTGAGTGCCAGATATTTTCAGCGGCATACATATTTTTGATACATTTATCTTCATAAACGCCACGGCCTGTTTCTTCAACTGCCATTTTTGCAAGTGGCATATGTTGCTCCATTGCAGCTAATGCCATTTCGTGGACGATGTGGTCGACTTGTTCTTGGGTATAATCTTCAAACAGAGTCAAAGCTTTTTGGGCTTTTGCAGTGTAGTTGCTGATTTCTTCTTTGACAGTCATCATGGGTTTTTTCTCCTCTAAAACTACTTTTTCTTTACTCATGTGAGATCCTCCTAAAAATATATGTTATCCTTTTCACATGCTTATTATATTTCATGGAATTTCGTTTGTAAAGCGGATAAATGTGATATTTTTCACTTATTTCTGGAACAGCCATTGTAAGCGTGTACAACAGGTTTTTATGCCTCTGCTCGTTTTCACAAATAGTTTATGGAAACAGTCTTCATCTCAACTTTCTTGTTGTGAAATAATTATCATTGTTCGGATTTTATCCGAAAAAAATTTTTTTGAATTTTTTTCCGTAGCGAAAAACGACGTGGTCGTTAGACGTCCCTATCTAATCAATTTGCGCCATTCCGAGACCGCTGAACCGAATAAATCCGCCTGCTAATAATCCAAACCTTCTTTTTTGTAATTAGAGATTCATATTTGAGCGCTAAAAATAATTTTTGTTTATTTCACAGGACCAAAAATGTCCCGACTTGATGATGTCATCAAAAAATTCAATCACCTCGCAAGACCATTATACGAAAATTTGCCCGGCATTCCGAATCATCCATCCTTGTTCCGCTTAACTAAATCAATGTTACTAGCGATCGCCAGAAAATCAGGTATTCAAAAAAGCACAATACTCTGCAGTATTGTGCTTTTTACGGGAAACGATTTATAGGAAATCATCAAAATTGATTTCATCTAATGAAGAGACCTTATAGACTTGCGCTTCTAAAGCAACAAAATCAAAGTAATGGTTTACCGTCGTTTTCATGATATCCCGGATCTGCTGGTAATAATGTGGAGGGACAGTATGCTTCCAAGAAAATTCCTTGAAATAGCGATAGATATCGTCGACTTGGATGTTTTCGTAGCCCAGTTTATTGAACTCAGTTGCTTTCAATTTGAACCATGGCTCCAATTGATCATATTGTTTCTCTGATATAGTAGGCAATCGCCGCCCCTCCTTTCCGATGGATCAAATCGCTTTACTCTTCGTTATTGTCTTCTTGTGTTTGCTCTGTTTCTGTTGCTGTGAAATCTTCGACAATCGCATCATCCGTTGTGATTGTGGCAACCTTCGAAATGCGTGAAATAGCGCGTTTTTCAAAAGTCAGAAAAATCCCTTCGCAATCCAATACGACTGTGTTATCAGCAGAATTGATTTCTTCAACAATTCCGTGCAAGCCGCCGATGGTGACTACTTTATCCCCTGGCTTGATTTGACTCAGCATATCCTGTGTTTTTTGTGCTTGTTTCTTTTGTGGTCTGATCAGGATGAAATACATTACGCCGAACAATACCCCATAAAAGGCAATCATGATTACTGTATCCATACATTTTCCTCCATCTGTGGATTATTTCTATCTATCCTCCACTTTACCAAACTTTAAGTTAGACTACCACCCAAAATCTAAAACTTCTTCGGATTTTCAACGTTGAAGCCGTACTCTTCCACGAATGCTTCCCTGAATTCCAATAGATTATCATCCATGATGGCTTGGCGCACATTTTTCATCAAGTTTATCAAGAAATGGAGATTATGATAAGAGGTCAAGCGCAAGCCAAATGTTTCATCAGCTTTGATTAAATGACGAATGTACGCACGTGTATAATTTTTGCATGTATAGCAATCGCATTTTTCATCCAATGGTCGGAAATCCCGTTCATATTTCGCATTCTTGATGACCAAACGGCCGCTGCTTGTCATACAAGTACCATTTCGCGCTATTCGAGTCGGAAGCACACAGTCGAACATGTCGATTCCGCGGATGACTCCATCGATCAAGGAATCCGGTGCACCTACGCCCATCAGATACCTCGGTTTGTTCTCCGGCATGACTGGCGTCAGGTAATCCAGCACACCATTCATCTCTTCCTTCGTTTCGCCGACCGAAAGTCCACCAATCGAATAACCTGGAAAATCCAAAGAAATCAGTTCTCTGGCGCTCTGCAGCCTTAAATCCTTGTAACCTGCACCTTGGATGATGCCGAACAAGCCTTGTTGATCGGGCTTTTTGTGGGCTTCGAGGCCTCGCTCTGCCCATCTTGTCGTTCTTTCGACAGACGCTTTGATGTAATCATAGCTTTCGCTGTAAGGAGGGCACTCGTCAAAGCTCATGATGATATCGGCACCTAGCTGATTTTCGATGTGGATCGCTTTTTCGGGTGACAGAAACATTTTCGAACCATTCAGATGATTGCGGAAATGTACGCCGGCCTCGGTGATCTGTCTGTTCTGGCTTAACGAGAAGACTTGGAAGCCACCTGAATCGGTCAAGATCCCTCTGTCCCAATTCATGAATTTATGCAGGCCTCCTGCTTCTTCCACCAAATCGGAGCCCGGTCTGAGCCAAAGGTGATACGTGTTGCTCAGGATGATCTGGGAGCCCATTGTCTTTAATTCTTCAGGAGACATTGTCTTTACGGTGGCCAAAGTGCCTACCGGCATGAACATAGGTGTCTGAAAAGTACCGTGGGGCGTTATGATCTCTCCCAAACGCGCACCTGTATGTTTTTCTTTTTTGATAAGGCGATAACGAATCGCTGGTTCAGTCAATGTATTCACTTCTTTCTTATAGATATCCGGCAATCAGTATACCATAGTCACACACTATTTTCTTGTGTTCACTATTAAAAAATGCAATCCGAAGCTTCCGGATTGCATTTTTTCGTTATTCGCACGACTCACGGATGACTTTCACCCACCCCTCGAAACGGCCCTAACGGTTTAGTCGAAGTGCGTCACCAAGAGCTGAGCTTATTGCGGTCAGCGCGCATGGTTTCAGTTGCTTCTTCGCCGCCTCCACATGGATATTCGATGCTGGCCGGCACTGAATCCGGAAAACACGACAAAAGACGGCGCATATCCACCAAGCCGGTTTCCAGCCCGGACAATACGATCCCTTCAGCTGCATAGCCAACATTTTTGATATGTATATAGGTTACCGCTTCGTTCATTGCATTCGCTGCAACGAAGGGATCGATGTCGATATACACGAAATTACCCGTGTCAAAAGTCAATCCGATGTCCAATGATGCTTTACGGGCTTCAGCAATAAACGCCATCAGGACATCAGGGCTGCCCTTCCCAATGGATTGATCATTTTCGACCGTCAAATGGACTGAAAAATTCGTTAACAATTCCCGTAATTTTTCAGCCAGCACGGATGTGAGTCCTTGGAATTCCCCTAAAGTCAGTTTCAGCTGGACTGCGTTCAAAAGAGCGGCCTCCTCAAAATAGCTGCCTAGTTGTGCATTCAGCGCGCCTGCTGTGAATAGTTCTGCTGGTACGGAATAGAACACCTTCAAGTTCAGGTCAGCGGCTTGCTGGGCTATTTCCTTCATTTCCGTTTTACCGGACAAAATGTATTCTCTTCTGACTTCCACAAAAGGGAAACCCATTTCCTTGATTTCCTTCAATATTTCTTTTTGTTCCACTTTATTGTCTGCAGCTTTTTGCATGTATGCTAAAGTGTTCAATCCGATTTCTCTGGGCATCCATCTGTCTCCTTCACTTTCCTATTAGCGGTCAAAGTCCGGCCTATCGAGTATTTCTTTGGCAATGACAGCTCGCATCAATGCTTTTTGATTGCTGGAACGTTTCTTCCTGTTCTGAATAGTGGATTTCTCCATTCTTTTAGCAGTTTTCAATTCTTTAGCATCTTCAGAAAAGACGGTGAAGTCATCAGCCAACCCCACGGTAGGATACATATTATAGTCCGTAAACGCTTCTTCCCCATCGATTTCAGCTGCAGGTTTCGCACCATTGTGGTCGCTGCCTTTTTTTGACGGATTCGTCCGCAACAGCAACTCCCACAAATTTTCGCGGTTTACGAAAATCAGGATTTCCCTCCGCCAATTTCTGTGGGTCAAAATCCGGCTGACTTCCCGCAAATATTTTTCGGGCAAACGCTCCTGAAAAAAGCCATAGACCTGCTCAGGCTTCGATGTAGCCATTTTTTTGATCAGTTGCTTCGCATTCTCATTTCCGGCACCATCAAATGACTGGCGAACTGTCTGATGCAAGACAGTTGCCTGGGAAGTCCCAGCTCGAAGTCTGGCATTCTCCGCCAAACGGTTTATCCGTTTAACTATCGATATGAGCACAGAGAGAAAGAACACCAGGAAAAGAATCGCCAACAAGATCGGTAAAAGAAAGGTTAGGCTAGTCATTCCGGTTCGCTTCTATCTGCCGGAAACTCTGAAATGCTGCTCCTCATTTCAGTATCCGCTATGATATTTTTCATTTTATAATAATCCATCACGCCTATATTTCCGTTGCGCAGTGCTTCAGCCAACGCCAACGGCACCTCCGCCTCGGCTTCGACCACTTTCGCCCGCATCCTTTGCACCTCTGCGATCATTTCCTGTTCTTCTGCGACCGCAAAAGCACGGCGCTCTTCTGCTTTGGCTTGCGCAACCCGCTTATCCGCCTCTGCTTGTTCCGCCTGCAATTTGGCGCCTACGTTACGGCCGACATCAACATCGGCGATATCAATGGACAGTATCTCAAAAGCGGTACCCGAATCAAGCCCTTTTTTCAGGATTGTTTGGGAAATGGAGTCCGGATTTTCCAAGACGGAAGTATGCATCTTGGCAGAGCCGACGGTTGTGACAATCCCCTCGCCGACACGGGCGATGATTGTTTCCTCGCCAGCACCACCGACCAAACGCTCAATGTTGGCACGTACCGTTACTTTCGCTTTGGCTTTTACTTCAATCCCGTTCATGGCAACACCCGCGATGATCGGTGTTTCGATGACTTTTGGATTGACGCTCATTTTCACTGCTTCTAACACATTACGACCAGCCAAATCGATGGCCGCCGCTTTTTCAAAACCTAAATCAATATCGGCACGTTGCGCCGCAATCAGCGCATCGATGACCATATTGACATCTCCACCAGCAAGATGATGCGCCTCCAATTCATTTATATCAATGATCAGCCCCGCTTTTGTCGCTTTAATCATCGGTTGTACGATCATGGAAGGAACCACTCGCCGCAAGCGCATCCCGACCAAATTTGAAATTTTGACTTTCACTCCCGAAAAGTAGGCTGTGATCCATAGACCGACCGGCACAAAGCGGAAAAACAAAGATAAAACCAGTACGACAAACAATGCAATAAAGATGAGTCCTATCAAGCCTTCTGTCATTCTTCATCCAACTCCTTAACTGTAATTTTGACCCCTTCAACCTGGATAACCCGAATCTGTTTTCCTTCAAATATGATCTTTCCGTCACTGACTACGTCGAGCACCACACCTCCGATTGCAACTTTTCCGGCTGGCCGCAGCGTCGTCGTGGCTGTTCCGATCATTCCCAAGAATTCGGAATAGTCTTTGCTGGACGAATACCCGCGCTCCCGGTTCAGAGACGTGTCCAGAATTAATTTACTGCGATCCGGCAAGAATTTATAACCTTTTTTCAAAAGCACTGACGTGGCCACACCGGAAATGATGATTGCCAAGCTTACGTCCAGTACACTTTCCAAAATACGTTCATTGTTCAAAAACAGGCCGGCTACGACCATCAAGAAACCCGCGACTCCTACAAGACCGAAATCAGGTATGAACAATTCAACAACCAATAACATGATTCCAAACAGGAACAGTAGCAACGTCAGCCAGTTCCCACTACCAAAATACAGGAAATACAACAAAAAACTCAGGATCGCCGCAGCTCCGAAGAGATAATACTTCGAAGTGAACAGCATAAAAACCAGACACAAAAATCCGATGACCAAAAACAGCAATATGAACGCCTCCTTCTGCTTTGTTCCGAAAGAAACAACGAACGGTCGTACGCATAAAAATAAGAAAATTTATACTATCATTTTACCGCAAATACAGAAATAACAAAAGGAAATCCCTTTCAGGACTTCCTCTCTGTTTGTAGACATGTCAAATTATTGTTGAAATTCATCGAAATCGACGGTCTGGAATCCGACCTGATTCCCTAACAAAGTCACCGTCACAGACTGATTTTCATGAATTTCCCCTTTTATGATGGCCCGCGCCAAGGGATTTTCGATTTCGGCTGAAATGAATCTTCTGAGCGGCCGCGCGCCATAAATCGGATCGTAAGCATTTTCCGCTATCCAACTCGTCACCTCATCAGAAACAGAAAGCTGAATCTGTTTATCCACCAATCGGCTGGATAGCTCCTTAACCATTTTCACGATGATCCTTTTTACATCTTCTTTGCTTAAAGGCGTAAACAGAATGGTGTCATCGATCCTGTTCAAAAATTCCGGCTTGAACGAACTCTTCAATACTTTCATGACCTCATTCGCAACAGCATCCGGAATGGTGCCGTCGGGATGGACGCCTTCCAGCAAGAGCTGCGACCCGATGTTGCTGGTCATGATCAGGACGGTGTTTTTGAAGTCAATCAGACGTCCCTTCGAATCGGTCAAACGTCCATCATCCAATACTTGGAGTAAAATATTGAAGACATCCGGGTGCGCCTTTTCGATTTCATCCAATAGAATGATCGTATAGGGGCTTCGTCGGACCGCTTCCGTCAATTGGCCGCCCTCTTCGTAGCCGACATAGCCAGGGGGTGCCCCGATGAGTCGAGAAACCGAAAATTTTTCCATGTATTCGCTCATATCGATCCGAACCATATGTTCATCGGAGTCGAACAAATTTTCAGCCAAGGCTTTGGCCAACTCCGTTTTCCCGACTCCTGTCGGTCCCAAGAAAAGGAAGGACCCTATCGGACGGTTCGGCGATTGGAGGCCAGCACGCGAACGCAAAACAGCATTCGTGACACTTTCTACTGCTTCTTCTTGGCCAATGACACGCTTGTGCAGCGTTTCCTCCAATTTCAGGAGTTTATCCCTTTCACCTTCAACCAGCTTCGTCACAGGGATGCCGGTCATCCGTCCCACCACTGTCGCGATTTCGTTCTCGGTGACCGATTCCTGGACTAGATTGCCGGCTTTATTCCTTCGGGTCGCGTTTTCTTTTTCAAGAGCCGCCAATTCCTTTTCCATCTGAGGGATACTGCCGTGGCGCAAAACCGCCGCCCGTTCCAAATCATAATTGGCCTCGGCATCCTCCAATTGTCTGCGCGCGTCCTCCAGGTCCTCCCGTTTGGCACGCAGCTTTTCGACTTCTTCTTTTTCGTTACCCCATTTCATGCGCAACTCATTTGATTCTTCGCGCAGATCAGCCAACTCGACTTGCAGAGCCGCCAATCTTTTCTTGCTCTGATCATCGGATTCCTTTTTCAAGGCCGCCTCTTCTATCTCCAGTTGCATCAATTTGCGGCTCACCTGATCCAACTCGGTAGGCATCGAATTCATTTCCACTTTTATGTTCGCGCAAGCCTCATCGACAAGATCGATCGCTTTATCCGGCAGAAACCGGTCAGTGATGTAACGATCGGATAAGGTCGCGGCCGCAACAAGGGCGTTGTCATGGATGTTGACGCTGTGGTGGATCTCATACCGTTCCTTCAACCCCCTCAAGATGCTGATTGTATCAGAAACTGTCGGTTCTTTCACCAAAACCTTTTGGAATCTTCGCTCCAAGGCCTTATCCTTCTCCAGATTTTGACGGTATTCATCCAAAGTGGTCGCTCCGATGCAGTGCAATTCGCCTCTGGCCAGCATAGGTTTCAGCAGATTGCCGGCATCCATACTCCCCTCGGTTTTTCCTGCCCCGACGATCGTATGGATCTCATCAATGAAAAGGATGATGCGGCCGTCGCTTTTCTTCACTTCCTTCAATACCGCTTTAAGGCGTTCCTCGAATTCCCCACGGTACTTAGCTCCCGCAATCAATGAGCCCATATCCAACGAAAAAATTGTTTTGTCTTTCAAATTATCCGGTACATCTTTTTTCACAATCCGTTGAGCCAAACCTTCCACAATGGCGGTCTTGCCTACGCCAGGTTCACCTATCAGGATCGGATTATTTTTTGTTTTCCGCGACAAAATGCGGATGACATCCCTGATTTCTTCGTCCCTGCCGATTACCGGATCTTGTTTTCCGCTACGCACCGCTTGCACGAGGTCTATGCCATACTTTTCCAATGCTTCATACTGATCTTCCTGATTCTGCGAAGTCACTCGGTCTCCCCCTCTCATATCCTTGATTTTTTCCGCGATGATTTTTTCCGTCAGGCCTAGATTAACCAAAAATTTGGTCAATGGATGATTTTTCAGTGTCATCAAGCTCAAAAGCACCGTATCAGTGGCGATGAAATCATCCTTCAACTCCGACCGCTTACGATCCGCTTCCAGAAAGAGATTGTACAGATTCTGACTGAATGTTTGCCCGTACTGGACGGAAGTGCCTTCAATCACCACTGATTTATCCAGTTCCTTATCAACGGCTGATTCAAATGCATCGATTGCAATCCCTGAATCACTATAAAAATTGCGCGCAAAACTATCCGGCTGCAGAAATATTTTCCACAGATGGGCGACATCGATGGTCTGGTGCTTGCGCACCATGGCGATACGTTGCGCTTCTGCGATTGCCTGCTGTAGGGCTGTCGTCATTTTTTCCATTTCCATGCTAGGACCTCCTCAAAAAATCTACTGATATATCTTTATAGGACAAGTATACGACTATGGTCAGAATTGGTCAAATGATAACCCGAAAAAAAAGAACAACAAAGGTGATTTCCTTTGTTGCTCTTCTTATCATCGGATCCCTAACGCGATGCGTGCATATCGGGACATTCTGTCTGTCGTCCAGGCTGGATACCACACCAATTTCACTTGTGTTTCGGTTACTTCAGGAACGTCTTTCATAGCACGATGAATTTCATCGGTGATGACATCCGCCAATGGGCAGCCCATCGTTGTGAGTGTCATCTTGATCAGGCAGAATCCATCCTGTTCCAGTTCCACTTCATAAATCAAACCTAAGTTGACGATATCTATTCCTAATTCCGGATCTATCACTTGCTCAAGCGCCGCTAAGACGCGTTCTTTTATGCTTTCCAATTCTTCTTGCGAAAATTGGGGAGTTGTCTCTTCAGTCATTGTAAACACCTCTTACCTTTCTGGATTAATTAGATAATAACAGTTTGTGCATAGAAATTCAATGCGAATATACGTTACCTAAAAATACTGCCATTTCCTCAAAAATAGCGTAAGGAACCCGGTGTCCGGCACCTTCTGTCGACCGGAAACAAATGTTATCTGCATAGGCTTCTCCGCTGATGGAGTTGACGAACTGCTCCATCTGCTCGTACGGCACACTCTCGTCGGCGGTACCGTGCCAGATATAAAACGGCGTGTCAACGAGCGATTCCGGATGTTCTTTGAGGCTCAGGTTTTCAAAAGGCGCCATCAACGCATTGACCTTCTCGTCATCGAGCGGAGGCAGACCTTCCGCCCAGCGGGACTGCAGTGCCCAATGGGACAACCCGACCGGATCCGGACTGCCCATCAAGCAGGCTGCCGAATGGATCCATGGATATTGCGTCAAAGCGATACAGGTCGTGATGCCTCCCATCGAAAGGCCCGTGACCGAAACAGTTTCTCTTTTTGCCAATCCCGCTTCAACATAGGCTTCCACAATGTCAGGAAGCTCTTTTATATTTTTCAGGACTACCGACCAGAATTCTGCTGCCGGTTCGCCAGCATAGGCTTCCTCTTTGCGTTCACCATGACGATAGGCATCGGGGATGATCACCCGCATGCCGTTGCTGGCTAATGCATATCCGGGCTCCAAACCTCTCTCCTTTTGGTTTGTGATGCCATGATAAAAGAACACGAGCGGAGTCGTTTCTTGTTTCTTGTCTTCTTCAACGATTTCCAGAATCGGTATATCATTTATGATTTTTCTTTCGATCAAAATCACATTTATCCCTCTTTTTCAGCTCTGATCGGCTGTTATAGGCAAAAATATTTTTCCAGGTATATTGCCAAGCCGTCCTCATGATTCGTATGCGTCGTCACATCATCTGCAATGCGCTTTAATGCCTCAATACCATTTTGCATAACGACCCCATGTCCCGCATAGCGAATCATTTCCATATCGTTATCTTCGTCACCGAAGGCAAGAATATCTTCCCGCTTGATGCCGTAGTTATTCGCGACCACTTCCACGCCAAGCGCTTTTTGGACGCCAGCGGATACGATTTCGAGGCAAGGCATCGTGCCGCCCCATGTACGGATTTCAATGGCATTCCCATAACGCGCCAAAATCCGGTCACGGATAGCATGCAAATTCCGTTCCTCGGAAAATACATTCATGGAAGTCGGATTTTCCGACAACTTGTCCTTAGAAGTGATCTGCGTCGCCAGCAAATTTTTCGGGAAATATTCGTTCGATGGCAGCGTGGCGGTGGATGCGAAAAGCGTCTCCTTGCCTTCTACGCAGATAAAATCGATGCCCATCTCTTCACGCTGTTCGATGAGATCCATCGCGAAATCTTTATTGAGTGTTTTATGGTAGTAATTACGCCAATTACTGTCGGTTGGATTATGGCATAGGGCACCGTTGAAATTCACCAACGGGGTAGTCATCTTGAGTGTCTCATAAAATTCTTTGCTGTTTCTGTATGGACGACCAGTTGCGATCATGACCAGATGGTTATCTTTTTGCAACCGTGCCAACACATTTTTGGTCCGAACGCTCAGCAACGACTGATTGTTGAGCGTGGTACCGTCTAGATCTAAAGCGATTAATTTTTGTTTCATATTTCCTCCTGCAGTTTCCGCCTTACATTCGAGCCCTTACTTATTCGCTTCCCAGCGACGGAAATTTACTTTTTAATTCTGCCGTCATGACCTTTGCGATGTTCGATCCGATCACAAGCATTTCATATAGTGGTTTGACATCTGTTGTCGAGCGGCCCAAAAGCCGAAGGAAAATCTCTCCATCGCCCGCCAGGCAAAGTGTATAATAAAAAGTCTTGGTTTGGTTCAATTCATTGATCAGTTCCAAAAGCTTCACTTTATCAGCATAATTATTCAGATAAGCTAATTTTCTGTAGCTGATCTGAAAATCACTTTCTGCCTCATCTTTGGCGATGACTACACCGAACGGCAGAGAATGGTCCTTATCGAGATTGAATTTCCCTTGATACAAATACTGGCCATTTTGGATGGGATGACTTTTCAGTGGCATGCCTTTTTCTTGGAATTTTTGATCAAGCGCAGCTAATATCGTCAAAACTATCACTCTTTTCGTATATGGTGCTACAAGTATAGCACATTTCCCCCAAGAATTATGCTTATCGCACTATACAAAAAAGGTCCGGAACCGAAGTCCAGACCTTTCCATATGTCATGCGGGATATTAACGACGTTTTTCTCTGATACGAGCAGCTTTTCCGTGTAATGCGCGCAAGTAGTAAAGTTTTGCACGACGCACTTTACCGAAGCGAACAACTTCGATTTGAGCTACACGAGGAGTGTGCAATGGGAATGTACGTTCCACACCGACACCGTTGGAAATTTTACGTACTGTATACGTTTCGCTGATTCCGAATCCGCGACGTTTGATGACTACGCCTTCGAATAATTGGATACGTTCTCTTGTTCCTTCGACTACGCGAGCGTGGACGCGAACAGTGTCTCCAGGACGGAATGCAGGGATATCACTACGTAATTGTCCTTGTGTTATTGCTTCGATCAATGGTAATTGACTCATGTTTTTTTCTCCTTCCAACCGACATTCATACACAATCCTTCTGCACAGCGGAATATCGTATTATGGAGCAGTCTCTCTGCTCACCTGTAGAATTCTACCACAATATTTTTGACGTGTAAAGTATTTCTCGTTTACATTGTTTAAATTTCAAGGCGCACGATTGCGCTTAATTGTCAGCTTTTTCTTCGAGAAGAATTTCAGCCAACCAGGTTTGCTGTTTTTTCGACAAGGTGATCTTTTCAAGCATTTCCGGACGTCTCAGCCAAGTTTTGCGCAAAGATTCTTTTTCTTGCCAATCAGCGATTTTCTGGTGATTGCCGCTGAAAAGCACTTCAGGGACGACATCTCCCCGGAAATCGCGGGGTCTCGTATATTGGGGATGCTCAAGCAAGCCGGTCGAGAAGGAATCGGTCTTGTTCGACTGTTCATTGCCCAATACCGCAGGCAAGAGGCGGACCGTCGCATCGATCATGACCATTGCGCCGAGTTCGCCACCCGTCAAAACATAATCCCCGATTGAAATTTCATCTGTCACATGCTGCTTGATGCGCTCATCGAAACCTTCGTAATGACCACAGATGAAGACTAGGTGCTCTTCCTCGGCGAACTCCTCCGCCAGATCCTGATTGAAGGTTTTTCCGGACGGATCCAAAAGGACAATTCTTTTTTTGGTTTCGGGCGAATGAACCTCGATGTCCGTCAACGCATCGACGATCGGTTGCGCGCGCAACAACATGCCTGCGCCGCCTCCGAAGGGATAGTCATCGACGGAATTGTGTTTGTTTTCGGAATAATCGCGGAAGTTCGTGCAAGTGATCGAAACACGGCCACTCTCAATGGCCTTTCCGATAATCGACTCGGACATAGGGCCTTCAAACATCGCCGGAAACAACGTCAATACATCTATCTTCATCAGTCCATCATTCCTTCTAGCAGGTGGATGGTAACCTTGTTTTCCTCCAAAGATACCTTTTCCACTACCGATGCGATATACGGAACCAATAAATCTTTTTGGCCTGGTCTGGATACAACCCAAACATCATTAGCCCCTAGCGGCAAAATTTCTTTTATTGTACCCAATTCTTCACCGGCATCACTTACGACGGATAATCCGATGATTTCATGATAATAAAACTCATGATCCGGCAGGTCCCCCAACTGCGCTTCCGAAACTTTCAGGGTTCCGCCTTTGAACGGCTCGACCTCTTCGATCCGGTTGTAGCCCTCGAATGTCAGCATAATGAAATTCTTGTGCACCCGGTGGCTGGCTACTTTCAGAGCAATCGGCTCACTGTTGTCGCGGAACAGGTAAAGCGTAGACCCTTTCTTGTAGCGTTCATCCGCAAAGTCAGTGCTGGAAATGACACGCACTTCACCCTTTAGGCCTTGGGTATTCACAACTTTTCCGACATCATAAAATTTTTCCATTTTTCACCTCTCCTTACATAAATCGTACTGTCAACATTTCTGTACATAATAAAATAGAAGGGATAAGTGCTACTACTGTATCATCATCCGCTTCTATCTATTCGCTATTAAGTTAGGCATCCACCGATCGGAAACGACCGAATCCGCAATTAGAGCAGATTATTCGGCCCCTTCGATCACAAGGCGGACACGTTTTGTGCCTTTGGTTCTGACACTGTATACAATTGTACGGATCGCTCTGGCGACACGTCCCTGTTTGCCGATCACACGGCCGACATCCTCGGCATCAAGATGCAAATGATATTCCATGAACTCACTTGTCTCTTTGATTTCGATGGACATCTTATCATCGTGGACGATCAAAGGTTTGACAATTGTCAGGATTAAATCTGAAATTTCAGGCATTTAAACCACCCTTTTATTTAGCTAACTTAGAGTCGTGGAATTTTTTCATAATACCTTGTTGAGAAAGTAAGTTGCGAACTGTATCAGAAGGTTGTGCACCTTCAGCTAACCATTTCAAAACTAACTCTTCGTCAAATTTAACTTCAGCTGGTTCAACAACTGGATTGTATGTACCTACTTTTTCGATGAAACGTCCATCACGTGGAGAACGTGAATCAGCTACAACGACGCGGTAAAACGGGTTTCTTTTAGAACCCATACGTTTTAAACGAATTTTAACTGCCATTTATATAACACCTCCATATATCTATATCTCACATTTTTATATATTACCAGTTTTCCATTTGCTTGTAAAGTGTTTTCTCTTTACACTTGGAATTATTTTTTCTTGCTTAATTGCAATATCAAATGCATAAAAAATTTTAAAAACCTTTATAGACAGCGAATTACTCAATAATCCAGTATTACCAATGCTTTGAAGCCATTGACGGCAGGGAGTGTTTCATCCCTTACAATTTTTCAGGTGAGTTGTTGGTGGTTCTGACCCAAGAGGATAGGTTAGCTGAGTCAAGAGAAGGAGCAAAGCGGCTCTTGACTCAGCTAATCTATTCTCTTATCCTATAGAACCAACAAAACACCTTAAGCTGCTTGTAAATCGGCCAGTTCTTCCTGAAGGCGTTCTGCAGGTGTTTTATAGCCCATTATTTTTCTTGGTCTGTGGTTGATCGTATCGGTTACTTCCAGTAAATACGAATAGGACAATGGACGCAGAGTGACTCCCTTTGGGATAAATTCTCGGAGCATGCGGTTATGCCTTTCGTTCGTTCCTTTCTCCCAAGAAGCATACGCATGAGTAAA
>NZ_FJND01000003.1:184798-256540 GCF_900067165.1 Trichococcus sp. ES5 | reverse complement strand
GCCACTTCGTATTCTTCTAAGTTTTGTTTCTCCCACTGCGCTTGCTTTTCTCCTACCGATTTCACAATATTGCCCACTGTTCCATGGCTCATGCTGAACGAAGTCAGTTTAGTGACGGCTTCGGCCACACCGCGGTAGACGCTGCCAGTCACAAGTTCGGCCACTTGCTTTTGTAAAAGGGTAGAGTAGCGCTCGCTTTTATTGAAGCCACAGATGTTATCCAGTGGGAAAAAGCTCTTTTCACCTTTCTTCTTTAAACGTCTACGCATAAACTCGACTGTACCGAATGTGAAAGTAATCGTGCGTGAATCCCTGTTGGCGATACGCCATCCTTCCGCTTTAAACGGAACGTACAACTCGCTATCCAAGGCCTCTAAGGCCTCCTTCATGAGTTGACTTGCAAGATCTGAGAAATAAGCCTGAAGCGTAGTTTCTGCATCAAGCACATGATTTGAATCCTTTATTATGTGGTGAATTTCTGCTATAATTTTTTCCATGAAGACCTTCCTCTACACTAAATTGGCTACCAACCTTTAGTTGTATTGTAAGGTCTTCTTTTGGACTATTTCAACAAAAGAATAGTTTTGCATAGAAAAATTATACACTTAGATGACAGAAGGAATATCTGCTTAGTATAACTTGAGGGTAATTTGATACATAATTTGGTGCATAACTTGAGGGGTAACTTGAGGGGTAACTTGAGGGGTAACTTGAGGGGTAACTTGAGGGGTAACTTGAGGGGTAACTTGAGGGGTAACTTGAGGGGGGACTTGTGCAGTAAGTAAAATATTAGAACCACTAACTAAATTTAGTGGTTCTAATATTTTTGCGATTAACTGCTAAACACAAGTCGCTAACTTATTCCCAAAATTTCTGCAGATAATTATTCTTGAGAAGCATTTTCTGTTATTATATCCTTATGACATTTTAATGGAGGAAAATCAAACATGTTGGAATTTAAACAAAATATACGGGGTAATGTGGCCCTTGGTGTAAACCCGCTTGGATGCAAGCAGGAAGTATTGAATGAAATCGACTATGTCAAAAACAAAGGGACCTTTGCAGGTCCGAAAAAGGTCTTGATCATTGGTGCGTCATCAAGCTACGGTTTAGCTACCCGAATCAGCCTGGCTTTCGGTGCGGGAGCAGATACGATTGGCGTTTCTTTCGAAAAAGGACCGAAGAATGAACGGAATCTCGGCACAGCTGGCTGGTACAACAATATCGCGTTCCGTGAGGCTGCCGAAAAAGAAGGCCTGATCGCCAAGAACTTTGTGCAGGACGCCTTCAGCCACGAAAGCAAGCAAGAAGTCATCGCATACATCAAGAACGAGTTTGGCGGCAAAGTGGACCTGGTCGTCTATAGTCTGGCAAGCGGCCGAAGAACCGATCCCGATACCGGAGAGACGTACACATCCGCAATCAAATCGCTTGGTGAGCCAGTGGTCGGTCCGAACATCAATATGCAAAATCAGGATTTCTACATCGAAACGCTGGAACCTGCAACAGCGGAAGAAATCGCCGGCACCGTAAAAGTCATGGGCGGCGAAGACTGGCAGCTATGGATGGAAGCACTGAAGGAAGCAGATGTATTGGCTGATGGGGTTCTGACGACCAATTACTCTTATTTGGGAACAGAGTTGAACCGTCCTTACTATGGTGGCGGCACCCTTGGCCTTGCCAAAGCAGATTGTGATGAAAAAGCGAAGACCATCAATGGGTTATTGGCTGACATCAACGGAAAAGCCCAGATTGTGGTGGCTACTGCCGTGACCACCAAAGCCAGCTCCGTGATTCCATTCTTCCCTGTTTATTGTATCGGTCTCTACAAAGTCATGACGGAAAAAGGCACCCACGAAACACCGATCATGCATATCGACCGCATTTATCGCGATATGGTTTATGGTACCAAGGCTGAGTATGATGAAGCTGGCCGCCTGAGACCGGATAGCTGGGAACTCGACAGCGACACGCAAGCTAAAACAAAGGCACTGATCCAACAATTGAACAAAGAGAATTTCAATACCGACATGGCGGCGTATGATCTTCTTTACAAAGAGTTTTCAATTTTAAGTGGATTCATGGTTGATGGCTATGTTGAGCAAGACGTTACGATCGAAGAATTGAAGGCATTGGAATATTAAATCGTACCGGTGACACCAATCACTCTTTATCCGCAATAATAAATGAAAAGTCTTGGCTCTGAGAGTCAGGACTTTTCTGCTTCTGCGGATAGCAATAGATGCGTTCCTCTTCCATTCATTTATCAATACCCGTCTATATATTGGGCATGAATCAAAATAGTGTTATAATGATATACAATGATACACCAAATTTGAATAAGCCTTTATTGACCAGACACAGCTATTGCCTCTGCAAAAGAAAGAAGGAAAATGGATATGTTCAGAATAAAAAATTTCGAAGATAACAATGATGTGAAAATTGTCGAAGAGATGGGCGCATTTAAGGTAGTGGAATACTTGAAAGATTTGAGTGTCGATCATCTGACGGCTCAAGCTGCCTACTACGCTTCTGAAATGAACGTCAGAAGAAGACAGCTGGTTTGCGATGTCAGCCTTTCCGACATCACCGTTCAGTCAGGAGCCATGCAGTGGATGGTGGGGAATGTCAGTGCTACAACCGGGCTTAAAGGCGTGGGCGATTTTTTGGGAAAAGCGCTTCGAGGGAAAGTCACGAATGAATCGGCAATCAAGCCCGAGTACACCGGAACGGGAAAACTCGTATTGGAGCCAACTTACAAGCATATTTTACTGATCGATGTCGATGACTGGAATGGCTCAATCGTGATCGAGGACGGATTGTTTTTGGCTTGCGATTCGGAATTGAACCATAAAGCAGTTATGAAGTCCAACCTCTCTTCTGCTGCGATGGGCGGAGAAGGTCTTTTTAACCTAGGTCTTTCTGGCGGCGGGATTGTCGCACTTGAATCGTACGTACCAAGAGAAGAACTGATAGAAATAGAATTGGAAAATGATGAATTGAAGATTGATGGGAATATGGCGATTGCTTGGTCCGGAAGCCTGGAATTTACAGTATCAAGATCAGGCCAGACACTTCTGGGTTCAGCCGCATCCGGCGAAGGTTTGGTCAATGTCTATCGCGGAACAGGCAAAGTTTTGATGGCGCCCGTTCTCCGGTAAAAAAACATGACCTATCGATCGCTTGTTTCATTTTTGATACCAAGCGATGCCATTCACTTAAGCAAGTTGACAACTGTAAAAAAAGCGAGGATGCCTGATGCATTCTCGCTTTTTTTTGACTGCGGGGCCAAATTGTTGAATGTTCCTCAGATATTCGACAATTTCGATCCAGCAGGATGTCAAATTGTCGAAAGTTTCTCAGCATTCGACAATTTCGGTCCAATCTGGTGTCAAACTGTCGAATCCACCTCACCTATTCGACATTTTTGGCCACCACGCTGAGCATTATTCCTCCTGCCTCTTATTTGTCACTAGCCTTAAGTTACTGACATTGCATTAGTCACTGTGCTTTTTTAACCATTCGATGGCCACAGTCGCAAAAGAACCCGCTCCGATCGGAAGAGCCGCTTCATCAAATAACACACCCGGATTATGGTGCGAGAAGTTATTTCCTTCAACTTTACAATTAAGCATGATATAGGTTGTCGGCAAATGCCTGGACACAACAGCCATATCTTCAGAAGCCATGATCCTCAAATCCGGATAGCCTTTAAAGGCAGGATTCCCGGTTTCCAAAATTTCCGCAATTTCTTCGGTCAAGTCAGGATCATTGTATAAAGATGGCACACTCGCAAATATTTCAAAGTCTATTTTTGCCCTTGTCGTTTTCTCTATTCCCGCCAGAATATCCGTTATTCTCCCTTTTACATACTCCCGCACTTCATCATCGTAGGTGCGTAATGTTCCTTGCATCTCTACAACTTCAGGAATGATGTTGCTGTTCGATCCTCCCGAGAACATTCCGAATGTTAAGGTAGCTACAGACAACGGACTCACTTCTCTTGAGATCAGTTCACCAAACTCTTGATAAATGATCACGCCTGCATTGATAGGGTCTATGGAAGTATGTGGATACGCTCCGTGGGCACCCTTTCCCGTAATTGTGATCTTAAAATTGTCACAAGAGGTGCTTGTATGTCCCTTATAATACTCAAAACTTCCGACACCTTGATTTAATCCCGTATGCATAGCAAACGCCACATCCGGCTTGGGATTTTCTAAAATGCCGGCTTCAATCATATCTTTCGCTCCAGCAAATATCTCCTCGCCTGGTTGGAACATAAGCTTGACCCTACCGTGAATGTCCGCTTTATTTTCAAGCAATATTTGTGCAGCAGTCACCAGCATAGCGGTGTGCAAATCATGTCCGCACGTGTGCGCCATATTGTTCGTCGCTTTGTACTCCAGCTCATTCATTTCCTTCATCGGAAGGGCATCCATGTCAGCACGAAGAAGAATCGTTTTGCCAGGTTTCTCCCCTTCTATGACGGCACTCAGCCCCATCTTCCCCACTTCTTTGACTTCCAACCCGATCTCTTCCAATCTGTTCCTGACGTAGGCTCTTGTATTGGGCAACTCCATGCCTATTTCTGGGTTTTGGTGAAGTGTCCTTCTGTCCTTTACAAGTTGCTCTTCCAGCGCATAGGCTCTTTCATAGTATTTATTCATGCTTCCTGCCCCTTTCTAATGCTTGACGAGATTCTTTTTCTTTGCAATTTTATTTGCGATCATCGGTGTCAGAACACTTGTGATTACCACTGCCATCGCGATTTGAGATACGACCAAGGGTACAATCGGTTCAAGTTCAGGGTAGGCTTGTGCAATAACACTTGGGGCCGCTAAAGACACGCCGGCTACAGAGGTCAACGCAATCGCGGATAGTCCATTCGCTTTCAACAGCTTCGTTTCCGTAAAATATAAAGTCGGCAAGAGGATGATATAAAATAGGACGCTTAAGATAATCCCCGCCAGCCCAGCTTTTGCCGCCTGAAACAGATTGATGCTGTCTCCTAAAACCCATCCAAAAAAGGGCATGATGATGCCGATAGCCGGCAAGCAAAAATCTCTGAATTCATGATCCAAATTCCCGATGATCATCCCCGCCAACAGAGGAATCACAACTGAGATAATCGGCGTCCAGACTATATCAGTACCGCTTGATAAGGAATAAACCAACAGAGGGACAGCAGGTACACAAAACACACCCGCTAAACCAAATGCCAATGCATCGTCTTTTTCTGACAAGTCTTTAACCAGAGCCATATACAACGCTGGATTTGTACTGGTAAGAACGACAATGATCGCCAAAGACGAAAGTCCGAGAATCGTTCCCCCACCCAAATACTTGATCATCAGGAATCCCAAGACATACGCTATCATAAATTTGATCACCAGTAACATGCCTTGTTTTTTCATTATTTGAGCCAAGCTTTTAACATCCAAACCCATAGCTGAGACAAAACATAAAAATCCTACAATATAGTTGGTTCCCTGAGCGGAGAAAAAAGCTTGGCTAATCGAACCTACATAAAGCCCTTCCGGAAAAGCCGTGTTCAACAGCGCACTTAAAAACATCGGGATCAATAAAGTTCCTCCGGGAACTCTTCTCATAAGTTTTAGCATGACCCTTACTCCTTTGCCTGGCATATTTTTTGCTGTGCTTGAAAGTGTTCACTTTTGTTCCTGGAAATCTGTTCAACTTCATTTGGTTCTGATCGTTGTATATGCTTACTTAAATTGTAGCATATCTCCTTTCATTCCTCATTTTTTCCATGCTTACGTTCATTCAAAAAAAGGATCGGAACAAAGTGTTTTTGATACACTTTGTTTCGATCCTTTTGCTTATCTGCCTGGATTGATTCCAAGCGAAATGCGGCCGTAGCGGGTGATGCGATCCAGCACCCAGGCCGGACTCCAGACGATTTTGATTTTGACCTCTGTGATGAACCCCAGCGGATCCAGCTGCTCATGGACCCCCTTCAAAATATGCTCCGAGCAAGAACAGCCGGCGCCCGTGAATGTTAGGCGGATGTTGCAAACCCCTTCATCATCTAAATCGATGCCATAAATCAATCCGAGATTGACGATATCAAGACCGATTTCAGTATCCATAACGTTCATCAGTTTTTCTTCCAGTTCTTCCTTATACTGGCTCGCCAGACCCGTATACATGATGCCCTTTTCCACTATTCGGCACCCTCCTTTATTTTTCCTCAAATGGGTTGCGGTTGAAGAAGTCGGTTACGGCACCTTTCGATGCAGAGGATACGATGTGTGCGTATTTGCCCAGGACACCGCGCGACTTCAAAGGCGGCAACACCAGTTTTTCGCGTCGTTTAGCCAATTCTTCATCAGATACTTTCATCGTCAACTCACGCGTATCCTGATCGATGATGACCGTATCATCCGTTTCCAATAACGCGATCGGTCCACCGTCTTGTGCCTCCGGTGCGATATGTCCCACCACGAAACCGTGGGAACCGCCGGAAAAACGACCATCGGTAATCAGACATACTTTGATGCCTTTTCCTGAAATGATGCTTGATAAGGAGAGCATTTCCGGCATTCCCGGTCCACCCTTCGGCCCGACAAAGCGGACAACCACCACATCGCCGTCCACGATTTCCCCGTTCAGGGTCGCTTCGATGGCTGCTTCTTCGGTGTTGAACACCTTCGCAGGTCCTTCATGGCGTCGTTGCTTCAGTCCGGAAACTTTTACAACAGCGCCATCCGGGGCAAGATTGCCTTTCAGGACAATCAGCGGGCCATCTTTGCGTTTCGGATTCTCAAGCGACATGATCACGTCCTGGCCTTCTGCCAAAGGTGCCACATTTTCAAGATTTTCCGCCAGTGTCTTTCCGGTTACGGTCAAACAATCGCCGTGTAGCAAACCGTTGTCAAGCAGGTATTTTTGAACGGCAGGCACCCCGCCGACATTGTATAGATCTTGGAAGACATATTTTCCCGAAGGTTTCAGGTCAGCCAAATGCGGTACCCGTTTTTGGATTTCATTGAAGTCTTCGATTGCAAAGTCCACCTCAGCGGCATGGGCGATCGCCAACAGATGCAAAATGGCGTTCGTCGATCCGCCCAATGCCATCGTGATCACTACGGCATTTTCCAGAGCTTTGCGCGTGATGATGTCGCGCGGTCGGATATTTTTTTCGATCAAGCCGATGATGGCTTCGCCTGCTTCGAAAACATCCTTCAATTTATCACCGGTTGCTGCAGGATTTGACGATGATCCCGGCAAACTCAGCCCCATCGTTTCGATTGCCGATGCCATCGTGTTGGCTGTATACATCCCTCCGCAAGCCCCTGGTCCAGGACAGGCGTTGCATTCGATTGCCCGAACTTCTTCTTCCGTCATTTCACCGTTGTTCCACTTTCCGATGGCTTCAAAAACGGATACGAGATCGATGTCGTTGCCATCTTCATCTTGCCCCGGTGCGATTGTACCCCCATAAACAAAAATGGATGGAATATTCGCATTTGCCATCGCGATGACAGAGCCCGGCATATTCTTGTCACAGCCACCGATACTGATGAATGCGTCCAGATTCTGGCCGCCCACCGCAACTTCGATCGAATCGGCAATCAGATCGCGCGAAGGCAATGAATAGTTCATCCCCGGCGTACCCATGGCGATACCATCTGAAACGGTCACTGTCGTAAACTGGATCGGCCAACCGCGTTGCTTCTTGATGCCGTCTTTTGCGATTGCAGCCAAGTCGTTCAAATGTATATTGCAAGGCGTGTTCTCAGCCCAAGTGCTGATTACCCCTACCATCGGCTTTTTAAAGTCTTCGTCATGCATGCCTGTCGCACGCAACATCGCACGGTTCGGCGATTTCACGACTCCATCATAAACGAAGCTGTTGATGCGTAAATCTTTTTTGTTCTTTTCGTTTTCCATTCCAAAATCCCTCCCGTATTTTCATGCACAAACACTTACTACTAATCAGATTTTAACATTTCTGCCCACAAAAAACTATCAGGGGCCCTCCCTAAATCAGGACATGGCGGAAAACGCTCCATATTTACGCGGCAAAAGTTGCGTACTCAATTAATGATTTCGCCTTTATTATCGGCCAATTTTTCTTGCCACCTACGAAGGTCCTCAGGCGTCTGTCGCAACCACTCCGTTGCTTCACCGACAATCTTTAAAGGTGCTTGCGAACGGTAGGAACGGGTCAGATTCCCTGGAAATTTCTTGTCTGTAACATTTGGGTCATTTTCGAAGTCCCCTGTTGGTTCTACAATATAAACCCGTTCTCGTCCATCACCTTTCGCCAATGCGGCCGCAAGTCCCGCCCCACTGATCACAGCCGTGAAATAAATGTGGTTCATTTTAAGTCCGGATGTGTAATTCGATTCTCCTTTTGCTGTCAGCAGCTCGCCGACCTGCAGATCTGCTCTTGTCCCATGAAAAAAAGGACCTGGATCAGAAGGCGTACCCTTATACGAATGCGATAATGCAACATACTTTTTTGCCTTGTCCGGATCGGATAACGCCTCATAGCATTTCGCGATGTTCAAATACAACGATGGGAAAGCGCTCTTAACCGCCTCGTCATTCACTTTTAGCGCAAACTGCAAAGAGGTTTCGAACCATTTTAATTTGTCTGAACTATTTTTTTGATGCCGGGCCACATAATAAGCTGCAATGAATTTTTCAAAATCGGCTGTCGCTTCACTCCAGGCCTTAGAAAACAGCAGGCTTGCCTCTTCAGGTTTGCCACTGTCTTCCATGCCCATACCCCGAAGAAGTAGTTGAATGATCTTGTTATTGGGATCGAATTGGTTATCCATCTTATTTCACCTCTTAATTATTGAACCGCCAACTGAACTATAATGATACTCTGCTCCTCAAAAAGCCCCTGCTTTTTGCAGCACATAAATGTAGATTACAAAAGCTTTGAAAGTGAGAATGCTGACTCTTACTCACTTTTTCTTCTCTCTTTTCATGGCCTCTTGCTTCATTGGCTTTGGCATTTTTTCAATAGCATACCTTAATGCAGTTCTAGGCATTGTGTCCCGCTTGCTTAATACATACTGGTATACCTCATCTTCATATTTGGTGCATAAAGACTTCAGCATCCAGCCATACCCTTTTTGCACTAAATCATCCTTATCCAACAATAAGCTGTCGGCAATTTCAAATATATCGTCTTTGAACAGACCTTTTTTGGCTGGTATTAATACAGCATCCAATAAAAAAAGAACCAGAAAGAATAGGGATTCTTTCCGGTTCTAAAAAAGATGGTGTAGTGATTGGTTAGTTCGCGTATTGGTGCATTTCAGTATACTTGTTCATCCTGATTTTTCTTTGTCATTTATTCTTATTTCGCTGTTACAATTTCTTTCACGCCCGTTTTCACATTATTTTTGTTGCCTTTCAAGCGGAACTTCAACAATCTCATGGCGTTGAAGATAACGACCAAGATGCTACCTTCGTGTACTAACATCCCGATTGACATGTTCATCCAATCACTGAAGAAGAGACTGGCTACCAGTACCACTACAACACCTAACGCAATGATGATGTTTTGTTTCATGTTTGCAGCAGTTGCTTTCGTCAAGCCTAATGCGTGTGGCAAGCGGCTGAAGTCAGAATTCATCAAGACCACATCAGATGTTTCGATGGCGACGTCCGTTCCGCTACCCATCGCAATCCCGATATCTGCTAAAGCTAGAGAAGGACTGTCGTTGACACCGTCACCGACAAAGGCCACGATTTGACCTTCTTTTTGTAATTTTTCGATATGGGCTGATTTGTCTTCCGGCAACATATGGCCGTGTGCATCAGTTAGTCCTAATTCACGGGCGACCAAGTCAACCGTTCCTTGGTTGTCACCGGAAAGGACGACCAAGTTTTTCACGCCTAGTTTTCTCAAACCTTCCAGGTCATTTTTAACGCCTGGACGGATTTGGTCGCGGATGCCCATCAACACTTGCAGGTTACCGTCAACAGCGGTCAGAACTAGTGAGTTGCCGTTTTGTTCAAAGCGTTTGACATCTGCTTGTGCTTTTTTGCTTAGTTTGACATTCTCTTTTTCCATCAAGGCTACGTTTCCGACTGCGATGCGGTGGCCGTTTACTTTGGCTACAATCCCACCGCCTTTAACCACTTCGGTTTCTTCAACGGTGGAAAAAGTGGTCGTTCCGATATTCGTTAGAACTGCTTTAGCCAAAGGGTGGTCCGATTCGCGTTCCACACTTGCCAAGTAGCCAAGCACCTCGTTCACGTTTTCTGCATAAATTTCTTTTTCAGCAACTTCTGGATTACCAATGGTTAAGGTTCCCGTTTTATCAAAGACAATGGTGTCTACGCGGCTGAAGTCATGGATGACCTCGCTACCTTTTAGTAGGACGCCATTGCGCGCTCCGTTACCAATACCGGCAACGTTTGAAACCGGAACGCCGATCACCAAGGCACCTGGACATCCTAGGACCAACACTGTGATGGCCAGTTCAACGTTTTGACTGATCATCCAGACAACAAAGGCCAAGACTAAAACAGCTGGCGTGTAGTATTTGGAAAACTTATCGATGAAGCGTTCTGCTTCCGATTTGGAATCTTGTGCTTCTTCTACGAGTTCAATGATGCGGCCGAAAGTGGTGTCTTCCCCGACCCGGTCTGCGCGGATTTGGATGGTTCCATTTTCCAAAATGGTACCGGCAAAAACTGCTGAATCGATTGTTTTGCTTGCTGGGACAGATTCTCCGGTAATACTGGCTTCATTGATGTGTCCTTCACCAGTGAGGATGGTGCCGTCTACAGGAACTTTCGCACCGGTTTTAACCAACAGGATATCTCCTTCGTCCACGTCATCTACGTCAACTTCTACAAATTCGCCGTTTGCCAGTTGTCTGAGGGCACTTTCCGGCGCCATGTCGGTCAACTCTTTGATGGCGGAACGGGTTTGATTCAAGGTGCGTTGTTCCAAGAAATGGCCGAACAAGAATAGGAAGGTAACGATAGCTGATTCTTCATAGTTTTGAATCAAGAATGCGCCGATGACCGCGATGGTGACCAGGACATCAATACTGACGACCTTCACTTTTAGCGCTTGATATGCTTGGATGGCGATTGGTGCGACCCCGAAGACAGATGCGATCATCAAAGACCCTTGCGAGAGACCTAGATTGTGTAAAACAAAGTGACTAAAGAATCCTAATACGATTAAAATACCACTGATAACGGTGATTTGATTTTTCTTACCTAATATAAATTGTTGCATGATTTTTTTCCTCCGCTTTTTTATTTGATAAGTTCAGTATAAATGTTTGTCTTTAATTAAAAATTGACGGCCGTCAAATTTTGGAAATTATCGTTCCGGCACGCAAGCTCATTCTATTTAAGAAAACCCAGAAAGATCGTTTAGCTTCTTTCTGGGTTCTATAAATAGTGAACAACGCGTTAAGCTGAGTAAGCGGCGTCTGTTTCGGCAAGCATGTTGTAAACAGCAGCAAACGTTCCGCATACGTCGCCAGGAATCGTATAGTTGTTGGTGATTTGGCGTAGCTGCGTAAATTCGGTATCCAAATTTGGTTTCGCGGCCGCCGCTTGTTTTGTTTTTGCATTAATTGTTTCAAACAGTTCGCGTACTTCAAAAGCTTCTGGATGATTTTTGCCGTGTGCCCGGGTAATGGCTAGGGAAAACATGTCTAGTTTTTCAAAATATTTGTTTGCTGTTTCCTGGTAGGTTGTCATGATGATTCCTTCTTTCTCTTTAAGTTAGGCTGCTTTTACTTTTGTTTTGAGAACGGGATAACCCAGGTCTTGAATCGCTTTTTCGATTGCTTCGATGCTCGAAGACGCAGAATCAAAATCCACTTTCACTTTGCTGGAATTGAATAGTACTTTGACGCTGTCTTTGTCGATCCCAGTCAAGCCTTTCACTGCGTTCTCGATTTTTTGTAAACAGCTCGGACAAGATAAGGTTTCTAATGTAAGGGTTGCTTTTTGCATAATATATTTCTCCTTTTTTGTTTTTATTGTTGAAGCTCTATGACTATAGTATAAGGTGTTTTCAAACATTAAAAATTGATGCTGATCAAGTTTCTAGTTATTCCAGTAATTGTTCGCTGCAGCAACTGTTTGGAAATTGATTGCCACCACTTGGGAAGCAAACGTCAAACTGTCTGCGTTATTTGCATAGACGGGACGCAATGCCTCACGCACCTCTGCATCCGGCTGAGTCATACCGACAGCCTTGCGTGCTAATTTGACCGCTAAGTTATAACCTTCTTCTGGTGTGTCAGTTTTTAAGGTGGGTAGCCATGATTCTTGGTTCATTTAATTGCCTCCTATTTTTTTATTCGGAAAAAAGGATCTTCAATGCAGCATCGACGGGATTCACGGTAACAGAAGCTTCTGAAAAAGTGATAGCATAAAGGTAAGGGCTGCCTGCTTTCCCCATTTTTTCCAGGAATTTTGGGTCTTTTTTCAGGAACGTAGCCTTGACTCCCGCCGTTTGATGATTTTCAACTCTCCTTATTTGCGCATCTTGAACACGGATGTATTCGTAACGCCCTTGGATGATGGTTGCGAAAGATACACGGGGATTCTTCTGGAATTCCGCTACTTTCGGTTTATCTTGATTGGTGCGTATGTATAGCACATTTGGTTGGTACAGATCAGGAAAATAGTCCACCACGCGTACATTTGGGACGCCTTCCACCGATGTAGCCAACGCCATGTAAGGCTGGCTGTTAAGTATTCTGGTATATTCTTCGATTGCTGACATGCTCCATCTCCTATTAATGTGATAGTTACAGTATAAGTGGTGCGCCCTGATTAAAAATTGACCACCATCAAGTTTCGTATTATTAATTAACGCAAAAAAGAGGAAGCAATTTGCGTAAAAGCAAATTACTTCCCCTTGTATTTATTTTATTGTTAAAACACAATCGGCGATACGGCGTTTTGCAGCACGGCTACAATGCTCCAACCGGCAATTCTAGGCGTCCGTGAGTAGATATTGATATCTGTCAACACTTCTTCCCCTTCAATGACGATTTTGTAGTCGTCACCCCTGAAGTTTGGTACGACATCGATGTTTAAGGTCGTTTCTTCTGGGCCTGCACTCGCCAAAGCTGTGGCGACTGCCACGTTATAATGGAAGGGCAACTGTTCAATTGCCTCTTTTGTGCTTCCGGTAAAGGCTTGTTCAGGCTCTGTAATGGTCAAGTAATGTTCTTTGAAAAGCGGTGAATAAAATAGTGACTGTAGTGATTTTTTAGAAGTCATGGTCGCCTTGATTGGGCCCATAAACGCCGCTGTGCGCAGGACATCGAAGCCCCCAACCGCGCCACTGGCAATATATACCTTTGTGCCATTTTTTCTCGCCGTTTCCTTCACGCGGTTGTATAGCTCCGCATCCGCAAAAGCACCTACCGTAATGACTACCAAATGAGAGCCACTTTCCAATACTGTTTCACTGTAATCAATCACTGCTTGCGGGGAAGCTGCTTCTGCCGTGAAATCAAGTTTTAAGTCCATTAACGCTTGAATATCAGTACAGGCAACACAATTATGCCGATCAGCAAAAGCTTGGGTTTTTTCTGGATTGTTTCCTAAGACACCAACCAACTCGTACTCGGGTAATAACCCATCCTTGAGTGCATCCGCAACGATTTCATTTAAACGCCCGGCGCCCATCAAAGCGAGCCTTTTCTTTTCCATCTTATACTCCTCCAACTTCGATTATCTTCAATTAGTCAAATATTGCAGACCAATATTCAGTTTATCAGATTGTCATATCCTTTACAATCCCGTTGAAAAAAAATGATTCCTTAACACCGCCGTGTTAAGGAATCATTTTAATTATGCTACTTTGACTTTAGATTTGATGACCGGGTAGCCCAGATCTTGAATCGCTTTTTCGATTGTTTCAATGCTCAATGACGCAGAGTCGAAGTCCACTTTCACTTTGCTGGAGTTGAACAGCACTTTGACGCTGTCTTTGTCGATTCCGTTCAAGCCCTTCATCGCGTTTTCGATTTTTTGAAGACAGCTTGGGCACGATAACGTTTCTAATTGAATAGTTGCTTTTTGCATGGTTCATTTCTCCTTTTTTTGTAAGTAAGGCTTTCGTTTCCGCCTCGCTTACTTGTTAACCAAAGTATATCCTGATTGCCAGGAATAAGAATTGACCGGCATCAAGTTTCTTCATTTTTTTCACCTTTGTGCTTAGGACCGGATAGCCCAAATCCTGGACTTCTTTTTCAATTGCTTCTATAGTAATCTGCTCCGCATTAAAATTGGTTCTTATTTTACTAGCGTTAAACAAAACCTTGACGCTATTTTGATCCACGCCGTCCAGCCCTTTCACCGCGTTCGCGATTTTTTGCGAGCAGCTTGGACAAGATAAAGGTTCTAAATTCAGGATGGCTTTTTGCATGCTATCTCCTCCTTCTGTTTTTCTCTAACTATATAATAACGCCCAGCACCTAAAGAAAACTTGATGGTTATCAATTTTTGTTAAAAGGATTTAATCTATACTTAATTTAACCCGGAACATGAACGTTCCGGTTACTATACGAGGAGGAATGAACATGTCAGAAGACAGAACAGTTCAAGAAAAACTGCAAGAAGAAACAGAACAAGAGGAACACGAACACCATCACAACCCAACCGCCGCTGCCATGACCAACCATATTGTAGCTAACATCGCCACTTTGCACGTCAAACTGCATCAGTACCGCTGGTATGTCAAAGGACCGCACTTCTTCTCACTGCATGAAAAATTTGAAGAATTGTATAATGAAAACGAAGAATGGTTCGATCAAATTGCCGAACGCTTGCTTGCTTCCGGCAACAAACCATTCTCGACTACTGCTCAGTTCCAACAATACAGTTTCTTGAAAGAAGACCCCGCCGACAAATTTTTATCAGCCGAGAAGATGGTCGAGAATTTGATTGACGACTACCGTACTACCCGCGATGTGACCATGCGTGCCATCACCATGGCGCAAGACGAAGGCGATGTGGTTTTGGAAGACACCTTAATCAGTTACAAAGCTTACGTGGATAAAACGCTTTGGATGATGCAGGCGTTTCTTGGTAAAGAAGCTTACGAAGACGATGACGCGATGGAGGAGGATGAAGACTAAAGAAAGAGCGTATTAAATAGAAGTTACTATAATATCAAAATAACCTAGGCGATTCCGTGAGGCTGCTGAAAAAGCGACTTGCTTTTAACTGGTCGTGGGTTAGGCCACTAATTGAACTACTCCCACCTATGCTTACGCTTAGAGGTGGGAGATTCCTAAAAACTCCGACCTATCGGTCAGATTCTCGTTAGGCTAACCCCGTGGCCCCCACGGTTCTGGAAGCTAAAATGCGCATGGCTTCCTGCTTCAAGTTTATGCTTGCGTTGAAATCCCGGTCGTGATGGCTCCCGCATTCGGGGCAAGTCCACTTACGCACACGGAGACTCTTCACGTCTTTGTTTTGGTAGCCGCAACAGGAACATAGCTGGCTGGAAGGGAAGTTTTTTGCTACAACAACGACTTCTTTCCCATACCAATTCGCTTTATACTCCAGCATTGTGCGGAATTGCGACCAGCTGACTTCGCTGATGGCTTTCGAAAGTTTTCGGTTCATGTGTGCCACATCCACTTTTCCCTATTATATTGAGACTGCAGTGCTTATCATTCTTTGTTTTCCAATCCCATTGTTACAGCCTTAGATCATCCGGAAAGTAAAAATAAAGCGGAAAGCCCGTCGTTTTTAGGCTTTCCGCTTTGTCGATTCTATTCTCTTTTTCCAGGTATTTCTGCAGCTCACTCAAAAATGCCGTCATACCGCCATTCTACTCAAAAAAATGACCTCATTTATGATATGCATATGCGTATCATAAGCGAATGATATTTTTTGTTTGGAATACATTCTGCATTTCTGATATTGAAAGTTCAAAATCCACTGATATATCAATAGGTTAGATAGGTTTTTCAAGTGCGAAAGTTGATTTACTGATCTTATAATCACACGAAATTCAATTGCCTTCCTCACCGTAAAACCTTCTAGTGTTTTTTGTCTTGGTGTTTTTTTAGAATTTTTGCTGCATTTGATTTTGTGGATTTTCTAGTACTTTTATTGACTAATTGCCTTGCCGCTTTTCCAACTTTTCCTCCGGAATGTTTAACCATGATTCTCCTCCTGTGAACAAGTTGCTGCAAACCAAACCGCTCTCTTATTGTTAAAGAATAAGCCATCATCTTCGTACATATTAAGAGCCAACTGCTATTGCTTTAACAACACCTCAACTGTAGCAACAACAATGTTATTACCATTTTTCTCAAAGTAAGATTTGATAAAGTTTAAAATTTCATCATAATATCATACAACTCAACTTTTCCATTTAATTTCAATCTATTGGATATCCCCGCGCTTTTCGCTATATCTTCTGTAGATGCTTTTTTGTATTCAAATCTTGCAAAATATTCAATGCCTGCATTAATTATATCCATCTGCTTTTGTGATTCTAACTGATAAAATTTATTATTCATACTTCCTCCCATTGACCAAATCGGTTAGTCTATTAATATAAATATAGATCGTTGACTATTTTTTTCAAGGTAGCCCGAAATATAAAAAAAGCAGAAATCAGATAGATGGTGGAACAGGCGAGGGAAAGGGCGATTGAAGAAGGCCTAGAGGAGAAAGTCGCGTTTCAAATAGCGGATGCGCTGGAACTGCCCTTTGAAGAATCCACTTTCGATGCTGTAATTGGGGAATCCGTACTGGCCTTCATTGAGGATAAGTCACGTGCCTTAAGTGAGCTAGTGCGAGTGACGAAATCGCAGGGCTATGTCGGATTCAATGAATGCTCTTGGATCAAGACGCCCCCGTCTAGTTTGGCCAAGTATATCTTCGACGTGTTGGGAGCTGTTTTCTTGACTCCGGATGAATGGCATGGCATATGGAAAAGAACGGGGTTGAAAGAAGTTACAATGAAGAGCTATAAGGTGCGGGCTTTGGAACAGTGGGGCTACGAATTCAGGGGGCTGGAACTCAGGGAGTATTTTGGTGCCTGGTACAGATTTGTGAGATTGCTGTTCACAAGCCCGGAGTGCAGGCGATGGGCCAGGAAGACACTTAGTATGCCCCGCAATATTTTCGCTGCATTTAAATATTTTGGTTGTGGAATTTATGTCGGAAAGAAGTAAATGGCCAACGTAGAAGACCCAAATATCTAGGTGAACAATTATTTCGTATTCACGGTTGTTCTGTTAGAAAAAAATAAAGTGAAAATTCCTAGAGAATGTACGGACACATTACATTTTCTAGGGCCTTTTTTTTATGTTCTCGGAGTAGCGCCACCCCGCTCTTGTTCCTTCCGACGTGAGTAGTTGACCAATTATCATAAAAGCACTCTTTTTTATTGTTTCTATATTAGCAAAATATATTTAAAACTATCTATTTATCCCTGAATAGTTCATACCAATGCAAAAATGATCTGTTACTCAAAACTTTACCGAAATTTGTATTTTTTATGACTACTGCTATAAATCGATGACTGGGATGACAATCATTAAATAGCCAAGAGGCTGGGACAAACGTCCCAGCCTCTCTGATATATACGAATGTTTGCTTCGCAGGCGTGCTCCAAAAGGCAGCCCCGAACCACTTCACGAATAATGCTCTGAATACTCAAAATATCTCTGCATTCATTTAATCTCATACTTAATAACTTGATTTTATTTTCATAATTATGTACATGACCAGTCTTTCTATAGTGGCAAATCCTTCTTGGTAAAAATGACATTAGAGGCTGCATACAAGACGAAGGTAATGCCTCCTAAAGCCACCAATCCCCAACCAAAATCTCCACCTGTTAGAATTGCTTCAGTATCAAATAGAGTCGTTATAGTCAGATACTCGAGATTTTCTGATGTATCCATCAATTGTTGTACCATGGTAATAATAAAGAATGTAAATGGAATTCCGCCACCAATAGCTAAAGCTAAACCTGTACGGTTGAATAGCGTTGATGCAAAAAAGGAAATCGAACTAAGAGCCAATATCAACAACAAAAGTCCGACACTTAACCAAATATACGCTTCAGCATCAAATTCCAACGCTTCATCGACCGCTTTGGCAGAGCTGACCATGCTATTATTAGCCATTGTAATGATTTGTTGCTCGGTTAAATCCGTTGCTAGCATCGCCGCTTCTAGTGCCACTGGATCTTTAATCAAGGCAATCTTATCCGCAACTTGATCAGTCTCCATATTCAAAGCTTTCGCTGAAGACTCAATCACTAATTGCATTAAGATATCGGCATTATCTTCGGATACCATGACAGTCGGTTGTGTAGCCGGTTGTGCAGTCGCTTCTGTACCCTCTTCATTTGGTGTTTTTTCCTCTTTAACGGCGACTTCAGTTTCCTGTTCAAGTGAAACTATTTCATTATTGATAAATTGTCGGTATTCATTCACTGACAAGCCTGTTACTTTTGCGCCAGTAACAAGGGCATCGTTACTTAACAGAAGCATGGTGGGGTCGGCGGCCAATTCCTCCGCAGTGATTTCAATATCTTCGTCTTCCATGTCTTTATCATCTTTGTAGATATCCCAGCGTTCATCGGTGATGACTGCTGCGGCTTCCTCATAGGAGCGGTCATTGATGACACTCTCAAGATAGATCGTATAGGCTTCGGTATCCATATTTCTGACTGCAGCTGCTTCCCGCATGGCATGATCGTTTTCCAAAATTAGATACATATGCTCGGATATATAGCCCTCATCTTGATTCAATGCCTCAGCGGCTGCCCGCACATCATCGGTAATGGTATAGCCGGTGACGTTTTGATACTTAAGTTGGGCTGCAACCAGACCGGTGGATCCAACGATTCCATACATCAAAACAATGGAAAGGACCAAAAAGATCGATTTAGTAAAAATAACACTGGACCGTTTAATCGGAGTGGATAAGGTATAGGCCATTGAGCCAGAATCCACTTCATTAACCACCAGGTTGTTTGCGGTGAACACGACGTAGACAATTCCCAGGATAACGGCAATCAGTTTATAGAAGTTTTCCAGACTTCCCAATAAGCTTGTCATCGTTGATAAGATATTAGAAAATCTTGTCCCTTCAGCAGCAGATGCGATTGCCGCAAAGCCTTCTGCATCAAAAGTTACCGTAAAGGCCGATAGGATCATCGCTGCAACGAAAGTAATAATAACCCAGAGCTTCCAATTGGCTTGAATACTTTGCTTAAAAATTGGTTTTGAGAACATGTTATTTTTCCCCCTTGAACACTTGCGTGACATAATCTTCGAATGTGACTTTAATTTCCTTGAAATACACTAAGTTAAAATTCTTTAAATCTTGGATCAAACGATTAATATCTTGATCATGAATCATGATGTTTAATTGCAGGTCGTCCACCTTAACCCGATGTAGGTCATAACCGAGACTGCGGAAGTGCTCGAAATCTTCAATCGATTTAAACTCCATTTTATAAGTTTTCATCTTGTTATAGCGGATGTCCTTCATATCAATCACATCAATGATCATCCCATCACGAATGATTGCGACGCGGTCACAGACCTCTTCCACTTCTTGGAAAATATGACTGGACATAAAAATGGTTTTCCCTTTGGCTTTTTCCTCTTTCAATAGCTCGATAAAGATATCCCGCATCAAAGGATCCAGTCCTGTCGTTGGCTCGTCCATTATCAAAATATCGGCATCAGAGGCAAAAGCTGAGACGATAGCGGTTTTCTGCTTCATTCCTTTGCTCATGGCTCGGACATTCGCTTTCGCGTCTAATTGGAGCTGGTCAATAACATTCTCTGCATATTCCCAATCACCTCGACCTGATAAATAAATCTGATTTTTGATAAAATCCTCTCCGGTCGAATTACCTGGAAAATTAATTTCACCAGGTATATACGATACATAGCGCTTTACCTCTGCACTACTTTTGTTCGCATCAAGCCCATTAATGGTGACCGTTCCTTCATCCGGTGTTAAAAAGCCCATCATGTGTCGGATCGTCGTGGTCTTGCCTGCACCGTTTACACCAACAAAGCCATATATCTCACCTTTTTCAACTTCTAATGACATATCGAAAATACCGCGTTTCTTTCCATAGTCCTTTGTCAGATGCTTAATTTCAATGTACGCCATGTTCTAGGTTCTCCTCTCCGGCTGCTATAGATTTCTTACGATCATAGAAGTCCATAAAGTAATCTTCCAGTGTAAATTTAATTTCTGAGATAAAACGAATACTTACTTCACTTAGTTCAGTAAACAACCGTTGCATCGTCTCATCTGTCAGATTTAACTTAACTTGATTCTGATCGGGCCGTTCGACCGGAATTTTAAATTTCGTTCGGGCCAGGAACTGTTGGTAATCTTTTTTTGTCGCAAACTCTATTTTAAAAGTTTTGTTTGTATTATGTTTAAGTTTGGCTGCTTCAATAGTTGAGACAACCACTCCATCCTTGATGATGGCAATCCGGTCACACGTTGCATCCACTTCACTGAAGATGTGGCTAGAGAGCAGAATGGTCTTTCCTTCTTTTTTTTCTTCCAAAATAAATTGGATGAAACGTTCTTGCATGACCGGGTCCAATCCTGAGGTTGGCTCATCCAGAATTAATACCTTGGGATTATGCATGAAGGCTGTCACTAATGCCAGCTTTCGTTTAGATCCAAGACTCATTGCTTCAATTTTCATTGCTGAATCCAATTCAAACATTTCCTTCAGATAATCTGTTCGGGACATATCGCTGATTTGTCTTTCTTCAGCCATGAATTTGATAAAGCCCTCTCCGGTCATCCCCTTCGGAAAGGCCAACTCTCCAGGCAAGTAACCAACATCATGTTTAATGATAGCTGCTGATTTCCAACAGTCTTTACCATTGATATATAGTTCCCCTTCTTGAGGCTTGGAAAATCCCATCAAGTGGCGGATAGTAGTGGTCTTCCCGGCACCGTTAGGCCCAAGAAAGCCAAAGACTTCTCCTTCTGCTATCTCAAAGGAAACATCGAATATTCCCCTTCCGTGCCCATAATCTTTGGTTACGTGTCTTACTTCAATAACTGACATAGTGTCACTGCCTTTCTTTTGGTTTACTTATGGAAGATAAATTACATCTGTTTCTTTATTTACATTTGTTACAATTTCTATTATACTAATCTCGAAAAGCAGAACAAGATACATATAATTGGCATTTGATACTTAACTTACATTTTTTTGATAATTGACAGTTTTCCTTAAGGAGGAAACCCAGGATGGAGCAATTAGATTTAAGGGTTCAAAAGACGTATAAAGCCCTAGTTGAAGCATTTGAACGCTTACTACTAGAAAAAGAATTTGAGAGTATATCCGTAACCGAAATATGTGATGCTGCCATGATTCGTCGCCCCACTTTCTACAAGCATTTCTTGGATAAATATGACTTCATAACTTTTTTCATTAAACACAAGATGAATAAAATATTTGATTTTGCCATTCAAAAGTCAAACGATGAAGGTGTTGATTTTTTCATTGTTGTTTTCGAGCAGCTTTTGGATCAATTCGACAACCTCTTACACCTCATTTTCAGTATTCAAACGAATGGGAACAGCATCTTTGAACTTGAAAGTGTACGGGAATACGGAAAGAGTATGTTAAACAATTACGTAAAAAAAGAGGACACTGACAAGGAACTGCCTCTGCAACTAAGTTATAAAGGACAGATTATTATGGGCATCACGATTCAATCTGTTTTTTGGTACAAAGATAAGAAAAGTCAAATTAGTCGTAAAGAGGTTATTGAACTCTATACGCAAACACTGGATAGACTTCGTTGACAGCATTAACAATTTTGCGTAAATGGCTTGTTCCCACTGCAGATTATTCCTCATTTTGTAACTATTCTAAAAGACTATGACAGACCCGTAAGGAATAGCAAATTTCTTAAGTTACGAACGCGATAAGCTTAAAAAACTAAGATGCTAACCCTTTCTTACAGGATTAGCGTCTTAGTTCCGTAGGTTAATTGGAAGGTAAAAAAAAGCGGAAAGCCCGTCATCATAGGCTTTCCGCTTTATCGATTCTATTCTCTTTTTCAAACCTTTTCTGTCACTAACTCAGGAATACCGTCACACCGCCATTCTCCCCAAAAAAATGACCTCATTTATGGTAAGCATGTGCGTATCATATTCAACTGCGGTCTTTTTATCGCACCATTCATGTTATGTAACTCGTATCTCAACTGTATATTTTCTTATTGGCTATTTGATCCGTTAATAAATAATACATTTACTTTAAATGGATCAATTAGTTCTTAACATATCTGGCTTTTTGTGCGGTTAACATCACACTTGGGTGGCTGTGAACCCAATGTTTATCAACACCTGTTATTCTTTGAAATCCAGTTCGGATACTTAGATTCATTTCTTGAGAATAGGCATTTCCTATTAAATCTTTATACTTAATTTCCATTTTTATATTACCGCCACGGTGATTGTATTTTTCTGGAACTGCATACTCTAAAAGACGCCCTTCCGGTTGCTTCTCTAAATGATCGTCTATATCTTCAGGCATTTCAAGCAAATATATACTCAAATCAACTAACACCCTCATAGAAGTATCTTTTTTGAAATAGTTAGATACTAGGGACTGCCGCATATCTTCCTCGTTATAAGAAATGAAGCTTAGTTCAAAGTCAACTGCATCCCCTATTCCTACATTGGTGATTACTATCAAAACATTGAATGGTGTATTTGATTTTTCTCCATCCAGACTAAATATAAAACTGCTATCGAACTTATGTATATTATTATCTGTTTGGCATATTAACAATGGAGATATAGATAGTCGTCTCTCTTCTCTGTTCATTTCTATCATAAACTCTCTGTCATTTTTAGACTGTTTCTCTGAAAATTTAATAGTCATAAATATACCAACTACTGAAACACCAGCTCCGATTAAGGACCCAATATAACTTCCCAAAAAAGAAACCCAGTCGCTGTTAGAAATGTTGCTATATATGCCATTCCCTATAATAAGATGATCTATTCCAATTGGAATAAGAATTATTAGGACAATAACTAAACAAATTAGTAAAACAGGATATTTCCTCAAAATCGTTGTTCCCCCTAATATTTGTACTGAAATTTAGGACTATTCTATGTTCCTCCTAGGAGCTGTTGGCAAAGGCGTTGTTCCCAATTTCAGAATAATCATAGACTGGTCTGCAATTTTTTCTTGTGGATAGTATGTGGATTATATAATATTATACCCTGAAAAATAGTTGAGTGTCCGGATGTTGTTTAATTTTTAAGGCAAATATATATTCACGGGTGTATAATTGAATAAAATAATTCTTTTGGAGGAAGATATGGAAAATACTGAAGATTCTAATCAGCTCTCTGAAACAACCGAAAAAGAAATTGTTCAAACGACTACTAACTTGGACCCTAATCCCGCTATTCGTAAACAACCGCTCGAAAGCTATAAAGAAAAAAGGCAATCCAAATTAGTCTCAATGATTGCCTCTCAATTACCTAATATTCCTACTTTTGTTGAAGAGTTAAAGCGACATGGCGAGATTGCTTTAGATATATCACAAGAAATGGCAGGGAAATTAGCTAATGGAGATATTACTTTTGGTACTTATACTGAATCCGGCGTGAAGTATGCTCAATTTGTTAATTCTGAAACAGGGCGAATTTTCAAAAATATACCCATTAAAGAATTACCGTCTAATCTTGGACCAGCACTTGCTACAGCAGGATTATCTATAAAGTTGCAAGAGATAACCTATGAATTAGGTATACTTGGAGAAAAAGTAGACCGCGTAAATAGGAATTTTGATTTGAATCGATACGCTGAAGTTCAATCTGCAAAAGAAAAGTATGAAATGGCTATGTTAACGAAAGATCCTGACACAAAAAAGGCTTTGTTGCTTGATTCATTAACGCAAGCGACTAATGCGAAAAATTTATTTCTGAATCAATTACTTGAAACCAAAGTTCAATTGGCAAATCCAAAATCAACTGGAATGATTCCCATATTTAGTAATAATATAAGTGCTGCCGATGGGGACAGGCTTGCTATGGCTGCTTTGGAAAACCTCACTTATATGAAAGATGCGTTTAGCTATCAAATTGCAGCTTTGTTTGAATTAAGTGAATTTGATACGCTTAATCACACCATATACAAGTTTAAGGAAATGATTCTTCAAGATTTCTCTGGTGAAGACGCTCTATTCCTCGATGAGCACTTATCCGTCCCAACTAACCCTTTTAAATTTTTATCAAACAATATTGTTGCGGCATCAAATTCAATGATTGACTTTCTTAATGAAAACGAAGAATTACTTGATGTTCGCTTTATACCGGATTTATTGGAGATAGCTGATAAAAGGGAGATGTCACAGGATGGAAACTAATCGTTGCGAAAAATGTGGTAGGGAAACACGGAAAAATAGGAAAATATGCGAAAACTGCAAAAAAAGCAGAAATGAAAATTGGATGAAGGTTGGTAAGGGCACATTAAGTATTGCTGCAACAGCATTTCTCGCAGTAGTCACAAAAAACAAAATGAAATAAAGCCACTATTATTATTCACAAAAAGCTGCCCATTTCCTTTATCTAAAGGATGAGGGCAGCTTCTTTGAGATTTTATTCTGAGTATTGCGAACAGATTGAGCCACCTGTGCGGATGATAGAGCCAGCAATTGCGATAAATAGAGCCGCCCAATGCGAAAGAGAAATCCACTGATCACCTTTAGTGTGCTGTTTTTTATATTTCGGGCTTACTCTCTAAATAAGATTTTCTTAACATCATCTAAATAATCATCTGAAATTTCGGGTAAAAGAAATTGTCCATCAATTGCATTTAGCATTACTTCTTCTTTTTCCTTTAATCTGTCATATACTTGTTTATCTATAAAGCTTTTATGGGCAGAAGTCCCTTCGGACATAAGATAATAGTACCTTGTATACTGGTCGGCAGATAATCCTAAACGATGGATACGATCTCGAGACTGTAGCATAAAGGTTAAATTAAAATTGTATTCAAAATATACTGCATCATGTACCGATTGATGTAACGAAATCGATTCACCTAAAGTTGCTGGATTTGAAATTAATACTTGAACATCTCCATCCCGAAACTCATTAATCAAATCTACTCTGTCATCTTTAGGTGTCGCTCCATAAATAAGATGAGAAAAGATACCAGCATTGTTAAGTTCCTGATGTATCTTTCGCATCGTCCCAACAAACATTCCCCAGACAAGTACTTTCTTTCCTTCAGAAACCAATTGGCGAATTAATTGCATACCTTTTTCAAATTTAGGCGTTTTAATCGAGTCAACATTCAAGTCAAAATACGTTTTCTGTTTAGCTTCTGCTATTTCTTTAGAATCTAATGCCCCTTCCACACTAAAGTCAACTTCATCAAATAAAAAACCCAAGTTATTTAAGTCAATCTTTTCAGTCAAAAGAGCTGGATTCGTCGAAGCTTGAAGTAGACGAATATACCTTGTTAAGACATTAGTCTCTATTTCATGAATAATAGTAGCTAGCTGTTCTTGTTCTTTACTAGGGGTTATCTCAAAAATATTATCATCTTCTGCAGGAGGAACATTCAAATCCTTCTTATTGGTTCTCCAATAAAATGGCCTTATTTTTTCATTGATTTCAGTTGGATTTGGGTTATCTAAATCAACTATACTCCAACCAAAAAATGTTTCGTATTCGTTATCGTAAAGTAAATGTAGGAAGTTATAAATATCTTTATAAGAATTAGGAATAGGCGTACCAGTCAGGACATAATGGTAACCTGATTGCTTCCCTAAATTCAAAGCTTTGTTTGCTCTCTTTCCCAGTGGATTTTTTATCCTATGAACCTCATCAAATACTATCATTGTTTTTTCGTCTATTAACTCGTTTAATACTGTGAGCTTCCATCCAGCTAGAGATTCATAATTTAACACAATTACGTTAGCAATTCCCCAACTCGTACGAACGTCCCCAGGGTCATTGAATTCTTTTAAGTTCATAAACTTTAATTCGCGTTTACTACCAAACACTTCTTTAAACTCTGCCTTCCAAGCTTCAAAGGCATTCAACGGACAAATAACTAAAATTTTATCAACTTCATGGATACTATGGGAACTCAAATATGCAAAAGCTCCATACATCATTGCTGTTTTCCCTGCTCCAGGAACACTGAAATTAGCAGCTCGTTTCATCATAGCTAGAAAAAAACTGGCTTGATCTTGTTGTTTTTTCAAGGGACGTGTTATTTCTGAGTCGATTATATTTTGGAACTCCTTTAATTCTTCATTCCACCGATCGTCATAATCCTTTATTGTCAGACCTGCAATACGCTGTTCCTCAATTGCATAATAATTTTGGGAAATAAACGCTTGAATTTCACTATCTACTTCGAGTTCAACACCAATCCTAGAAGTAATTTTATTTATTAATTCTGTCAATTCAATATAATTTAATTCTCTTGACAACTCCAAGCCCTCAAAGTCAGAAAAATAAGTACGATAGCGTTCAAAAAGACGTGCAATCTTCCGAGATTTCAAGACCTCATCAGTATTATCGATGAACTTAAAAACTCCATTATCACTGATTAACTGCGGGTTACAGTTCATCTTCATACACCTCAATTAAGTCTCCACTTATGATATTTACTTTAACCATCATATCTCGAATTTCTTCGACTTGGTCTCTACTGAAGTTATTAAAATGAAGATTTCCTGTCAAGCCACTACCACGTTTGATATCTCTTAACATATTCAAAGTCTCCCGAATGCTGGAAACAAAATTATCAACATTCTTTCCCCGAGCTTGACGATTAACAGTTGAATTATAAACCTCAGTTACCTCTCGTAATTCTGGTGTGGCTTCTTCCAATCGTTTACGATACTCAGCTGCGGAAGTGATAGGTTCAGACTCTAATTTGTCGCGTAAATCTTCAATTGTATCTTCTACAGTATCGTTATATGTATCATTGACTGTTGAAGTTACTATGTTCTTGACATATTCACGAACTTCTCTTACCGTATCCCCACCGGTTAAAACCATTTTACTAAGCAAAGCAAATGCGGTTACTTTTGTTTGTTCGTACTTAGGACCTTTATCGGGAAAGTTGATTGCGAATCTTTTTGCCAATTCATACAATGGATTATATAGTTTGACGTCTTTGACAATATAGTATGCATCTGCTGGTGCATTTATAAATTCAAGAAAATCATGCATTAATTCAACTGTAGCGATCCTATCCTTAACATCTTTATCACTCATATTAGCCTCGCGTGAGTAATCTTTTGCTGTCATCAATTCATCTTCAATAATTGTCTGATAAATGTCTACGGCTAAATCAACTGGATCATATTGCAGTTTCTCTTCCACACCCATTTGAATAGCAAGCTCCAAACGCTTGATTTGGGCACGATCTGCCTTGGCGTCATATGTAAATGGCAAGATAACTGCTTCAAAATAGTGAGATGCACCTGTTTCGGATTGAAGTTGACGAAGGGCTGTATAGCGTCTGTTCCCATCAATTATACGACCATCCAATAATACGTATCCGTAGACTTGCTGACCTTTTTCTTTTATTGATTTTTTTGTTTTCTTTAAACTCGCTAAGTTGTCTTCTTCAATAAAACGAGCAATTTTGTCGTTGTATTCTGTCCCTATTTCATCACTATGGGGCGTTAATCTTCCAAAATCACGCTTGATCTGAGTTGATATACGACCATTCTCATCATTAAAATATAAGTATTTAAGCGGGATCCGATACACATCGAGCATCGTATCCGTTAAATTCGGAATAGTCGTAGGAAGCTTTGGTTTAGCGCCGGTAAATGCAATTTCTCCGGATCTGGCTAATTCCATTAAATTATTTACCATTCCCTTTCGCCACCTCTCGCAATTTCGTGTAAATGTCCTCTACAGTAGTCGCTTCTTTATATTCAATCCCATGTTTTTGAAGCTTTCCGAAGAACTTTTCTTGGATAGCAACAATCTGGTCATCACTTAAGCGTTTTCCTGTGCCTTCCGCTTTCGTTTCAACAAGTAAATAGACATGCGTTTCATCTTCTCGTTCTACCATGTAGACAAAGTCAGGTGTAGTGGTCCCGCCCATATACTTTGGTACTTGGATTGCCTTCTTGGGAAGTTTGCCAAATAAGGTTACACTAGAATCATACCCACGCTTCAGTAAATCCTTTTCAGGATGGACAGAATCATAGCGAAGTGGTGGTGTCTCATATAGTTGGCGTCCATCATCAACTACATCACTGTCCTCGTTCACACCTATCACAGTCGCTAAAACATCATCCTTAAAATCATTAAGTTGGGCGTCAAAAACTGAGGTGCTCGCTTGAAAATCTAATGCGTGATAGCGATAACTTTGCGCATATCGTTCTTCGAACCTTTGTCTAAAATCGCGTAGCAAACGATTTAAAGTAATTTCATTTAAATACTTTGTGTCACCGTGGTAGCTATTTTTTAAGATTGTGGCTAATCCTCGGTGAAGTTGGGCTGGCTTAAGTTTTGTAGCTTTTACTAATTTTTGTAAAAACTCCCCATATGCCATACCTTCTATTGGTTTACGGTTTTCATAGTTTGTAACTTGCTCACGAACACGCATTTCACCTTGCTCTTTACTGTAATACACTTCCCCATGCGAAAACTCCGGATATTGCAGGACAAAATTCTCCTCGTTGTTCATCATCTCATCTATTAATAGCTGCATAGCATCTTCATTGATACGATCGAATTCCAACATGTAGCGATTCGAGAAAGTCTGCCATAACTCCCGCATCTTATTCCAATTATCTTTATTAAGTTTAATACGTTGCTTTGTTGCCGGACCACCGGTTGTAATTTTATCTTTCTTGACACGATTCATATCTAAAAGAACTGGATAAAGTTCAACTAATTTTTCGAAACCATTTCCCTTGAAGTCATTGTTTCGTTTGATTACACCGGCTGTATCAAGTTGTTCAAGTAACGTTTCTTCATCCATATTTTCGGTTTTTTCAATGATTAATTGGATCATTTCATTTGTTAGTTTGGTTTCATCTAACTTAATCGTCGCATCATCATTTACTTCCATGACTAGTTTCTGAGCAAAATCTTTTTCGTCATAACCGATTAAAAAGCGCAAACGACTCGGGAATTCATCCTGCATCAAGCGATGACCGTTTTCATCAACCGGCAACCGCAACCCACGTCCAACTTCTTGAATTTTTGAATTTTCACTACCGGATGTACGCAGTTTGGCAATGACAAAAACATTCGGATTATCCCAGCCTTCACGCAATGTCCATTTAGAGAACAAGAACCGACGTGTCTCCCAGTCACCTTTTTCATCTTTAAATGACAGAAGCTTCTCTTTATTTCGTAAAATATCATCCACTTCTGCTTGAATGGCTTCATCCCCAGTGCCACGGTCTTCGCCGAAATAGCCTGCATGAACATTTTCCGTTAATTTTGCTAACGTTGCCTGTAAAAATGACAAGTATTCTTTTTCTCGTGGTAGTTTCTTTAAGCGATATTCACGTATCAAAGACTCAACTTTTCGTCGAAGGAGCTTTTCAAAAACCAACTTTAACCATCCTTGTTCATCACGATAAGATTTAATAGAATCTATGAAAAATAGCGATAGTGTTTTTACTTTTGCTTGCTGGTCACTTTCCCTCATGAAATTGGCGATTTCAGCCTCAAAATGCTTATCAATTGCATCTCGAATTATTAACTCTTGGTATGAATTAGTCATTGTTGCTGGTAAAAATGCCATACCTTTTTCAAGTTCTAAACCATTGGACAGCATTTTAGCACCTTCATAAGTAATATCACCATCAAAGCCGATGCTATCTCCAATCAAATACTTATAACTTGTTCCCCCATTTTTCAATACCAATTCTTTATTAGTAACCGAATCAATAACAAATCTATTCTGAGCTTCAGATTCCGTTACATTTGGAAAATAGATATCAATTCCTTTAACAAGACCTTCGTTAAAGGAAGTTACAGCATTTAAATTAAACTGGGGTTGTTTTCGATAAAAATCTCTCATTTCCTTAGCATTCTGGCCCGTTCCGACTTTCAAAATAGGGAAGGTTGCTCCAAGGCGAATAATCATTTGAGGATTTACACTTTGAATTGCCTTATAAAATTCGCCATCACGTGGAAAACGGTGTGGTTCATCGACTAGTACAATTGGACGAGTTGCCTGGATCGCTTCTAATGGTTTTGTAAAACCGGAAAGCATGGTTTGATTAAAACGTTCCTGACCTTTATTTTTTCCACGGGAGATGATGCCTTTCATGTTATCTGAATTCAACATCGAAGCGTTTATCAGCAAAACTTGGATTGTAGTTGAATTCAAACGGTCGCCTTCTATAAATTCCACCAGATGGGCTGGCAGTAATCCTTTTTTACTATTAAAATCTCCGGCATTAATCACATTAAGGTTGATATTTGTAGTTTCATAGTACTGAGAAAAGTGTTGTCTAGCGTAGTCAGCCTCAATGAAATTTTTCCAACCTTCTTTTATGGCAGGCGTTGGAACAACAACAATAAACTTGAACAGACCATATTTCTGATGCAAATCGTACATGGTACGAACACCGACGTAAGTTTTTCCTGTCCCTGTCTCCATTTTTATATCAATATTGGCGTTATCATGTCCCCGGCCATTTATAACCGGATTGGCATAGACATAATCCTTGTCAAGATCCGCGGTTGTTTCATCTATTCCATGAAAGGCATCGTTAATTGCCTGAAGTGCTTCTAATTGATGAGGTAGTTCCTCTAATAAAATTTTCATCTCTAGATTCACTCCTCCTAGTATCTAACCAAAAGATGGACTTTATTCTCTAATTGATTCAAAGCAATCTCAAGTTCTCGTAGACTCTCCATATCAATGGTATAACCATACACAACAATCGTTTGAACGGAGATTTCATTCTTACCAATTGCATTTACTAGTGCTTTGGTATTTTGGGCTGTCCAATCATTTGTAATCAAGTAAATTCGTTGATTATTTACATATGGGAGCTTCACACCCGCAAAATCTAGCATTTCCACTGAAACATCAAACTTGTATCCGTCACTAACTAAATATGTTTGTAAAATTGTGTCAAGTCCCTCTGCATTGCCCTTTACATCAAGATTTACACTTGAGAATGCGGAAATCATATCATCAAAAATATCGAGCTGCATTTCATTATCAAAATCAAGTTTATCCATGGTTTGTTGGTTCGGTTCGACAACATAAAAATGTCTAAAACCAAAATCTTGTGTATCTACCAAAAGCGGGTTCTCATTTTTTATTTTTTCAGCAGCCTTTTCAATGCGTGAACGGGAAATCCGATCAATAGATAAATAACTAGATCTGTAAGCAGTTGAATCTGATTTAGTTAACTCTGGTAACTGTACCATTATATATTTTCGTTTTCCCCCATCCTCAGCGTTTTGTTGCATAACTGCATCTGCTGTTGTTGCTGATCCTGCAAAAAAATCTAAGATCAGGGAATCATTGCGTGTTCCTAAATTTAACAATGCTTTCAATAAACTCACTGGCTTTGGAAAATCAAATAATCGTTCACCAAATAATCGTTCAACCTCAAGACTTGCTCGCTGGTTCGTTCCATATTCAATACCCCAAAAATCATTAGGAATTGCCCCTTTGCTATCCTTTAGAAAAATCTTAGAGTAGGGCTGCTCATCCCCCCCACTAGTCCAATATATTTTGTCACTTGTGTCCATTTCAATAAATTTCTCTTTTGTAACCATCCATGGTCCATTCAAAATATTTCCAGATTTTGTTGTAATTGGATAGGAATGTCTACCCCGAGTTTTATCAAGTAAAATCCCCCTTCGGAATTTTGTTCCATCAGTATCTACATACCGGTATTCTTTCAATGCACTTTCGGATAGAGGTAATCTTCCATATTCCAAATTCATTATATTTTTTGAATAGACTAAGATATATTCTTTTACTTTCGCAGCATTCCCAATATTTGGCTGATTATCTGTCCTTCTCCAAGCAATTTCTTGTATAAAACTTCCCTCTCCAAAAATTTCATCCATTAATAATTTTAAATTTGCTTGCTCGTTATCATCAATTGAAATAAATATTACTCCTGTATCCTTTAGCACCTTTTTTGCTAAATATATACGAGGATACATAAAAGATAACCATGCGCTATGTGTTGATTTCCCTTGAATAGATTTCATACGGCTGAGTTCGTCATCATTCAGATTGAACATATCTTTAAGTTGGTCATCAGAATATTCAAATTTATCTGGATAAACAAATCCATCTGATCCTGTGTTGTATGGCGGATCAATATAGATGACATCAACGCTATTTGCATAGTTTTGTTGCAAATGCCGTAAGACTTCCAAATTATCACCAGTAAAGAACAAATTTTTACTGTCTTTATTCTCCAATTTATTATTGTGTTCATTATCTGGCACAATAACAGTTGTCGGCCGCTCCCCGGATTGTTTTTTCGCATAGTTTTTACCAATGAAATCTAATTGATAGCCACTGGATAATTCCTCAACGTTTTGTTCTTTGAGTGCTTTTTGGAATTTTTCCATATCAAATTTAGCTTCTTTATCACTGTCACTTGAAGTAAAAAACTCAGGTAATTTTTGTAGAAGCTGCTCTAGAAATTCAGTGTTTGGTTTGACGCTTTGATTAAAATCTAAATTATCTTTTATCATTACGCCACCCCATTTCCAGGTAACGCAAAATAGCCGTCTGAGGAAACACTCAAACGGTTGCTGATAAACGATATAATTATAAATATTACATTATTGCTCTGCTCTGCTCTGCTCTGCTCTGCTCTGCTCATACTGACTGGCCTCCAATTATATGTCAAGTTATCTTTTCGAACAATATAAACTTCCCTCATTATATCATAATGACCAATGATTTTTAGCGTTCTAATAGGTTTGCTGTTGATCATATGAAAGATATTTAACAAACCTCCAATCTATTGAAAGCTCTATTATGAACAATTCTAATTGTTAAATTTCCACCTGAATTAGCCCGATTAACGGACCATATCTTCAATATTTACTGTATACGGGATTACATTTTTCTGTTGGCATCCGGCTATTTTTCATTTTCCATAACATGACGCTTGTATATTAGTCGATCCAGGTGTAACGCTTCAGTTTTTTCGTGTTGGCTCTCTTCCCTCAATCGTCTGTATCTATTTTTACAGAAACCTTCGCATCGACAGCTTTTCGTTTTCATAATCAATGTACAGTCGATCACTGACTTTGTGATATTCACAAGACTTTCTGTCTTCAGAAATCCTCTTCAATTCAAAATTCCCGATAAATCTGTAACTGAATTTCCCGAAATTATCTTTCATTCTGGCGAACACTGCTCTCAATTCGCCGACTTCATTTGTCACTATCTTCCCGTCTTCGCGGATGTTCTCCTCTTTGATGACGCTCCAATCTTCATTCAAGTAGTTCAACCATTGACTGTGCTCTACTTTTGCTTCTGTTGAAATAGTTGGGAACCAAACATGCGCAGGCTTGTCATCAATAGTGATTTTGATGCTCGCTTGCTGGTATCCTTTATAATTTTTGAAAAACAACTGGTTTGCTACGTCAGTAATCACACGAAAACGGTAAAAATCATCAACCGATAAGTACCCTTTTTCCATTACTTGGTCTTTGACCGCTACATCCGTATCCCAATGTGTAATCTTTTTTTCTGCCACTTTTTCTTTTACCTCCGATGAAATCATTGCTATCCTCTCCGATAATTCTTTTAAGGGTAGTGTAGCATCCACACGCTTCAATTCAAAAAGACTCTCCTCACGAATGGAGGAAAGTTTCTCTTCGATGGTCAGTTTACGTTTCAGATCTGATTCGACATTGTTTTTATGAAAAGCTTCATCTACTTCTACACCAACGTTTATCTGGGGGAAATATAAGTCGATCAGGTAGTATTCGTTGCCATGGCCTTTCACATATTGCTGTGTTACAGGCCGTAGATCCAAACAATCTATCTTTTGCCAAACAGCATTCAGGATGTAATTTTCATAATCCTTCCGTTTTGTTCGAGAAAAGGTTTTGATTAAATATTCAACTTTGTCCATATAATCCCCCTTTACAATTTATTTTCTTCCCATATCCTATCATGGTAGCCTTTTAAGGCACACAATCGCGTGGATTTCATCCCATAGAAGAATCTGAGGTGTTCTTTGCACCACGTTCTACCTCATGATCTTTTTTGGCAGTCTTGGCAATTAAATCCGCCAAGAAAAGAATTGCTTCTGCTATTGGATCTCTATACTTCCAAAGTACACTCAACGCTTTTTTTATAGCCCCTACTTGTACTGAACTCATAGTTTTTTCTCCTTTAAGCTTTTCTTGATGGCATGTTTTAAAATCATCTTCAACAGCTTACTCTTTGTGTTCTTTAACAAGTCATTTATCAAAAGGTCTCTGAGCTCAGCAGTCGTCAGCTCTGGATTGTCCTCCAGCTCCATTCTGGCTCTCATATAAAGTTTTTTTGGTTTCAAATTCAATTGAGATAGGATTACATCTTTAGAATCTTCCAGTTCTTCGGGTAGGGCGTCGCTTACAACCGTTTCATAATTTGCTTGTGCAACTTCCAAGCTGTTTTTTGTTGTAGTACTTATTTCGTAGGACTTCTCACTCACTCAGACCACATCCTCTTCTACTCTTTTACTCACACCTTAATATTACTACAACCACGAAAAATAATTAAAGAATATTTGCAGATATTTAATAATGATTTTAACGCTTTAGACATGTGCTGGTGCCACAATAATTTTTATATTAGTTCCGTAAGTTAGTCGGAAGGCAAAAACAAAGCGGAAAGCCCGTCATCATAGGCTTTCCGCTTTGTCGATTCTATTCTCTTTTTCCAGGTATTTCTGTAGCTCACTCAAAAATGCCGTCATACCGCCATTCTGCTCAAAAAAATGACCTCTCAAACGTGTTCTGATTCGCAGACGGTTCCGCCTAAGCTGACAATCCCACACGGCCAAGAACAGGCCATTTAGTGATTGTCCTCTTAGTGCTCACCTTCTGGACGCGAATCATCACACTCTCTCATTTATGGTAAGCATGCCCATGGATAATCCGGAACGCTCTGTAGATCTGTTCGACGAGCACGAGGCGCATGAGTTGGTGCGGGTAGGTCAGTTTGCCGAAGGAGATGTGTTGGTTGGCGCGGGAAAGGACAGCTTGGCTGAGGCCGAGCGAGCCGCCGATGATGAAGACGATGTCGCTTTTTCCAGCGGTGCCGAGTTTGTCGATTTCGTTGGCGAATTCCACCGAATCGTACTGTTTGCCCTGGATCGCCATCGCGAAGACGTAGCTCTGTTCCGGGATTTTGGCGAGGATCTTTTCGCCTTCTTTGTCCTTGATCAATTCCATCTCTTTATCGCCCAGGTTTTCGGGCGCTTTTTCGTCCCCGACTTCGATGATCTGCAGCTTGCAGTAGCTGCCGAGCCGCTTTGTGTATTCGGCGATGCCCTCCTTCAGATATTTCTCCTTCAGTTTTCCCACCGTAATGATTTTTATGTTCATTGCTTTTCGCTCCTTTTTCTTCTCAACTACTATCCTATGGGAACACGTGCGATTTCGCAACCGTCTTTTTTTTAACGGCTTTTTGACAGAAATATATCTATGATTTTCTGTTTATCTTATTATTAACCAAACTGGTTGTACAGTCTTATTATAATATGAAGGAAAGTGCAATTTTTGTCTGAAAAAGGAATGAAAACCAGTTGCTTTTTTCCGTAAATGATTTAAGATACATTTATGCTTTTGAGTTGCTTAATCATGCGATAGTTATATAATGAAGTAACAAATCCTATCCGCATGCTATTTGAGAGGAGAATTGGAACCATTGTGTTAAAGAAATTTTCGAGTTGGTCTGTTTCGCAAAAGATCGCAACGAGCTTTGCCTTTGTCATCTTTACCGGATCGATTTTACTTACGCTGCCGATCAGTCAGCTACCCACTTCGAATGCAACCTATTTCGACAACCTATTCACTGCTATATCGATGGTTTGTGTGACCGGCCTGTTCACCGAATCTGTATACGACTCGTACACTATCTTCGGACAGGTCGTCGGGATGGTCCTGATGCAGATCGGGGGCTTGGGATTGATGACCCTGATCGCTTCCGTCATTACGCGCCTGAAAGGCAGGATTGGTCTTCGGAACCGTTTGGCCGTACAGGAAGGGATCAACCGTGGTGATGCGCATGGATTCAGGGAATACCTTTCGGATATCCTGAAATATACCGCTGTCATCGAATTGACCGGTTTCGTTTTGCTTTCGATCCGCTTTGTGCCGGAAATGGGTTGGCCGCTTGGTCTTTTTACTTCCCTGTTCTTGGCGATTTCAGCATTTTGTAATGCCGGATTCGATCCGATGGGAAATGTCAGCCTCGTGGATTATGTCCATGACCCATTGGTGAACTTTGTCATCACTTCGCTTATCATTTTGGGCGGTATCGGCTTTTCGGTCTGGTTCGACGTATCGAAAAGCGTAAAATGCTATTTTGGCAAAAAATGCAGACCTAGCCTGAAAGTCTTTTTCCGTGGCCTGTCGTTGCATAGCCGCCTTGCTATCAGCGTTTCGCTTGTTATCATCCTTGTTGGTCTTGTCTTCTTTGTTGCGGTTGAATACAATAACCCGAACTCAATCGGAACATTCACCTTCCCGCAAAAACTTATGGCCGGTTATTTCCAGACCGTCACCATGCGTACAGCCGGTTTCGCGACAATCGACTATACGACCGTTTATCCTTTTACACTCTTCTGGTTTGTGTTGACCATGTTTGTCGGTGGTTCTCCAGGGGGTACCGCGGGCGGTCTGAAAACTACGACATTCGCAATCATCTTCCTGACACTCTACAACGAGTTGCGCGGACAGAGCAATGTGAATATCGCGAACCATACAATCAGTCGCCAGCAAGTCCGTCAGGCTTTCGTCATCTTTATGGCGCTGCTGGGAACTTTGATTCTCGGTACAAGCGTATTGAGTATCCTGAATCCTGAAGTAGATTTCATTTACATTCTTTTTGAAGCAGTCTCTGCGCTTGCGACGGTGGGCGTCAGCGCCAATCTTACCCCTACTCTAGGGGAATTGAGCCAATCCGTGATTATGGTACTGATGTTCGCAGGGCGTATCGGACCGATCACAATGTTGGACAGCCTAGTCAGACGCACGCAGAAAGTCCATGATGTTGAATTTTCTAAAGGAACTATCCTAATCGGATAATAGCAAAGAGGAGCGTATCTACATATGAGTAAATTGGTTGGAATTTTGGGGCTTGGTATTTTCGGATCGACGATCGCAAAAACATTGAGTGAATTCGATTCGGATGTTATCGCTGTCGACAAGGATCCTGAGAACGTGAACCGTCTGGAACCATTCATCACAAAAGGCATCATCGGGGACGTAACCGATTTGGCTTTACTTGAATCGATTGGCCTCGCCGACTGCGATGTGGTCGTGATCGCTACCGGTACCGTATTGGAAGCAAGCGTGCTGGCCGTCATGAACTGCAAAAAACTCGGCATCAAGCATATCATCGCCAAAGCAAAAAACAAGAATTACCGTGAAGTTCTGGAAGCGATCGGCGCAGACACTGTTATCCTGCCTGAGAAAGAAACCGGCATGCGCCTCGCGAAAAATATCCTGCGCACAAACATTGAAGATGTGGTGAATCTGGATGATCAGACTTCAATCATTGAATTCTATCCTCCAGCTAAATGGGTGGGCAGAACGCTGGGTGATTTGGATCTGCGCAACAAGTACGACATCAACATCATCGGCCTCCGCAAACACCGCGGGGAGCACCTGAACGTATCCTTCTCGGGCGATTATATTGTGGATAAAGACATCGTTCTTGTGGGTATCACTGAATCGGATGTTTTTGAACGTTACGACTATTTGAATCAACTGACTTAACTTACTGCAGCATCCCATTATTGGGGTGCTGCTTTTTGTTTGATAATCAGAATCGGATTCAGATTCCCATTTTTTAGTTTCCAGCTGCTGTTGTACCCACTTCACACACTCAAATCACACCTTATCCACATTAGTTATCCACATGTACACACGTTCCCCCGTTATTTAGTGGTAGCATTATTTTATGGCACATCATCTTGATTATCTTTAAAACGAATTATTTCCCTATACACGTAGTTATGCACACCGCCTATTGAGCAATCTTATAGATCTGAACTCGCCATTTAACAACGTTTAAAAACATAATTTCACATGCAGACATAATTTTATGCACAGGTTTATCCATTTTCTGTGGATAACTTCCGTTTTCAGAAAGCACTGTTCCCATAAGCATTTACGCGTTTTGCACACAAAAACTTTTTTTCCACAGAATTTATCCACATCCATGTGGATTTCTGCGCTTTTATGCTTTATTTTCTGGTTGGAAGATGGATAACTTGGATTTATTCATCTTTTCGACCGAATTTCAGCCCAAGAGCATGGATTCCTCCGACTTATTCATCTTTCCGGATCCAATCCCCTTCCCAGCCCCCTGTCACCAACAACTACAGACCACAAATCCAAAACACCCCGCACGACTGCTCTCAAGAGCCGCCATACGGGGTGTTCGATACTGCTGTTTATTCAGTTTATTCGGCTGAAGTCTGTCCTTCCGTCAGAGTGACAGTCGTTGACTGCAGCGTGCCTTCACGGTAATAGGAGATTTCCACATCGGTTCCCACTTCCAGTGCATACAGGATCTTGCGCAGGTCGACGATGCTCGTTATGGCTTCGCCGTTCATTTCCGTGATGACGTCGTATTGTTTTAAGCCTCCCAATTCAGCTGCGGATAAGGCTTGGACTTCTGCAATGACGACACCTTCCGTGACATCTTCTGGCAATTTGAGCACGGAGCTTTGTTGGGACGCTGAAATCTGGGAAAGATCCAGCATGGAAACTCCCAGGATCGGACGGACGATTTCACCGTTCCGTTCCAGTTCATTGATGATGGTCAAGGCATCGTTGCTTGGGATTGCAAAGCCCATTCCCTCAACATTCGAATCGGATATTTTCATCGAGTTGATGCCGATGACCTGACCGGCGATGTTGATCAGGGCACCACCGGAATTGCCCGGGTTGATCGCCGCATCCGTCTGCAGTGCCGTCACATCCCAGTCAATGATGCCGTCGCTGTCCACATCCGTCGAGACGGAACGGTTTTTGGCTGAAATGATGCCTTGCGTGACCGAGGTTGCGAACTCGGTTCCGAGTGGAGAGCCGATTGCGATGGCCGGTTCACCCACATTGACAGCGTCCGAATCCCCGAATGAGGCCACTGCCGTGACATTCGTTGCAGGAATCGTCAAGACAGCCAAGTCGGTCCAGATATCGCTGCCGACGACACTCGCTACTTCTTTCGTGCCGTCCTTCATCAGGATTTCCAGTTCGTCGGCTCCGTCGATGACGTGATTGTTGGTAACGATATAGGCCAGGTCACCCTCGATCTTATAGATGACGCCGCTGCCCTCACTGGATGTTTCCAGAGTACCGTTTGTGGTGTCTGAGGAGCTCTGCGGCAAATCAAAACCGAACATATTCGTATTGCCCGCCTGCATATTGATGATGGAGACGACCGCATCCTGCACCTTTTCCACAGCGGCAGTCGTGTCGGTCGTTACATTGACAGCGATGTCCTTCACGGTTTCGTTAATGGCTGGATTTCCGGCATCGTCCGTTCCGGATCCGTTGCCAAGGATACCCGAGCCAAAAAGCAAGCCCGCACCGATCAGGGCGACCATCCCACCACCGATCAACCCGCCGACAATGCCATTCTTGATCGGTGAATTTTTACGGTCTTTCGGACGTCTGGAGCTTTCTTCGGTTTCGCTGACGTTGTTGTATACGCGCGCCCGTTCCTCTTTGTTCATCGTCGCTCTTGCGGCTGGTTCCACAATCGGTTCTTCTTCTTCTTCTTCTTCGCTGGCTGTTTCTTCGATTTCAGTGTATTCTGCCTCTATTTCCTTTTCTTCGGATAAGTCTTCTTGAATGTGATCAGCAGCTGCAGCGTCGGCGGCAGTCGATTCAATTTCAGTTTCCGTTTCATTATGCGCATCTTGTTCGAACGGATTGTTTTTCTTTTCTTCGTCCCTGTCCATATTGATTCCTCCTTATCGTTCTACAGGCTCAGTATAGTTCCTTATTTTGAATAAATTATGAAGATAGTGAGAGATATTTCAGAAAATCGCTCTTCAGTAAGCTTATTGTATCATATCCGCGTACGCAAAAAGGAGCGGAATCGCTCGATCCGCCCCTCCTGCACTTGCCATCCCGCCTGTCGCCTACACTCTGAAAAGTTCAGTCGGCTCGTCCGGATCGGTATCATATACAAAAAAATCTTCATTGACACCCAGGCCTTTTTGCATCAAAATGCTTTCGGCAGTATGGTGTGCCAGGGTCTTGATGTTGTTGTCCCGGCTCAAATGCCCAAGGTAGATGCGTTTCGTCTGGTCGCCCAACATTTCGGCGACGGCAGCAGCTCCGTCCTCATTGGAAAGATGGCCTTCATCCCCCAAAATACGCTGTTTCAGTGACCATGGGTATCCGCCCATGCGCAGTAATTCAAGATCATGGTTGCTTTCAATCAGGTATGCATCCGCATCCCGCAAAAGGCCGCGCAAACGATCACTGACATAGCCGGTATCGGTCAACATGACCATCTGTTTGCCTTCATGATGGAAGGAGTAGAACTGCGGCTCGGCCGCATCATGCGAAACGCCGTAGCTTTGGATATCGACATCGCCCAAAGTCAGCACCTGGCCCATCTCGAAAATGTGCTTCTGCTCGGTCTTGACGTTGCCGATGATGTGGTCCATCGCTTTCCAGGTCGCTTCGTTGGCATAAAGATCCATGTGGTATTTGCGCGCCAGGACGCCCAGGCCGTGCACGTGATCGCGGTGTTCATGCGTGACGAGGATCGAATCCACATCCGCAAGGTTCCGGCCAATTTTTTCCATCAGACCAGCTATCTTCTTGCCGCTCAACCCGCAGTCGACCAATATTTTCCGTTTCGGCGTCTCGATGTAGGTGCAGTTGCCGGAACTGCCGCTCGCCAGATAGCTGACGTGCATGCCCTCTTTTTCTATTGTTTCAATCACACTTAGCGCCTCCAATACATCCATAAGTTTAACTTATTTTTTGGAAAATGCCAGTAATTTTTCTCAGTGTTAAGAAAAGTTAATCTTCAGGCGCTGCATGGGGAACATTCTTAATTTAAGGACATTGACAAACAGGAGTCGAGGGGAAGCGGTGCTAAATTTGTCGGATAGGTGCGGCAGATTCGACAATTTGGTACCAGTTTGAGCCGAGATAGTCGAATGTCGAGAAACTTTCGACAATTTGACGTATTTTCGGATTGAAATTGTCGAATACCTGAGGAACATTCAACAATTTGGCCCCTGTAGTCAAAAAAAGCGAGAATGCATGATGCATCCTCACTTATTTCTTGGTTTTGCGCCAGGCTTTCTTGGCGATTTTGAGCGCGCGCAGTTTGGCGGTCTTCTTCGATCTGTTCTGCTGGCTCTGTACGAGGATCGCATCCAACAAGGCGATCCCTTCTTCCACGAAATCGCCCTTGTTCAGCATGACGCACTCCGCCTGCCCGGCCATCGTCGCATCCGACATCTCCGCCCGCGTCGGCACGCCATTCTTCACCATGTTCTCGAGTACTTGTGTGCTCCAGATGACGGGAATGTGTGCAGCTTCACAGATCCAGAGTATTTCCTCCTGCAGTTCCGACAGCCTCAAGAAGCCGGCCTCCGCAGCCAGGTCTCCACGTGCGATCATGATCGCCAACGGATTTTTGCTGGCTGCAGCCACGATCAACTCCGGCAGATGGTTCACGGCTTCTACCGTTTCGATCTTGATTACAAGTGGGATGGCCAGCGCTGCTTCGCTTCCTACTTGTTCTGCCAATGTGTTTTGGATGGCCACGATGTCCTTGCTTCCGCGGACAAAGGAGAAGCCCAGGATATCGGCCTCGATTTCGGCAACCAATAAGTCTTCGCGGTCCTTATCCGTCAATATCGGCATCCTAAAGGTCGACTCCGGGAAATTGAGCCCTTTCTGCGGCTTTATTCTGATCCCTTTAGCTTTTGCAGTCTTCCCTACCTGCACGACGACGCCTTGCGATTTTTGCTCCACAACACGGCCTTCCAGGACGCCATCATCCAAAATGACCGGACTGTCGACCTTCAGCTCATCAAAGAGGTTCAGGCTTTCGCTGAACACAATGGCCGGATAGTGCTTCAGATCTTTGAAGGAAGCATCCGCCGTCAGGAAGAACAAGTCCCCAACTTTGAGGCGTGGCTTCTCCTTTTCACTGCTGACGGCATCCACCCGGATTTTCGGACCTGCGATATCAAAATAGATGCGGCAACTCTTGCCGGCAGTCTTTTGGGCTTCCTTCAGATTTTCGATCATCTTCAGCCAGACGGCACTGTCGTCATGGGCGCAGTTGATACGGGCGATGTCCATGCCACGCTCCAGCAGGCGGACGAGGAAGTCTTTGTCGGTTGCGGCCTGCTCCGGAAGGGTGACCATGATCCGGGTCGTCCGGTGCTTCGGCGCATCGCCCAATAAGGCGGTCGCCTCGGTCGCCAGTTTTTTCCGGCCCGGGAATTTCTCGGGCGTCTTCGGATAGTCGGACAGCTGCTTGATCGCCCCTGACATCAGCGCCAAGTTGCGCACAATCGCATCCAGTTGTTGGAGTACTTTCGATTCCGTCCTTCCCAATGAGGACAAGCCCCATTTCGACAGTCGGTTCTGCAACGGGCGGATATCCCTTCTGCGCAGCGCCAGATAGTAGGCCAAGTTTTTGGCGCTCAACTCAAACGCTGTCCGGGAAATACCCGACTTCCATTCCGCATAAAGGCCATTGCCTTCCTCATAGACCGCCTGACGGAGCGCCTTCATCTCCTCGTATAATGACAGCAATTCATTCCGTTCTTTTTCTTTCATTCCGCACCCACCTCGGCCTTTCATCATCTTTAAAACAAAGGATTGCCTGCTGAAATATAACTCGGTATCTGAAACAAAAACACCCTGCTCTGCTTCAGAATAGGATGTTTTTGAAAGTATGGATGACGCTCGTCAGAACGCCCCTCCGCCTGAACCGCCACCGGAACCGCCGGATGAACCACCGCTGAAACCGCCGCCGAAGCCGCTGCTGTTCGAGGAAGTCGGCATCGATTTGGTTACACCTGTGTTGATGCTGTTGTTCAGCGAAGACAGGAAGATGGCGTTGTTCATGTAATAATAGCTGCCGAATGCGGAAGCCTGGATTTCATTCACCGGGAATTCGACCTGCATCTGTTTCATGACTTTGTCGGCCACGCCCAGAGAAACAGCATAAACCAAGAAATGATCCCATAAAGCGATGGATCCGACTTCACGCATCGGGAAATCACCCACGTCCTTCAGCATATTGCGGAAGCCGTTCCATTCCTGCTTCGTCCGTTCACCTTCCGCAGTCATGATCGGCTTGACCGCCACTGCCATAAGCTGGATGAAGCTGAAAGCCGCACCCAAAACGGCGAGAACGATTGCCCAAGCGGTAAAATTGCCGCTCATGGCGCCGAAGAACACAACAGCGATCACAAGGAAGATATTTGCCACCAAAGCCAGTGCTGCAAAGGCAACGGCTTTCTTATTATCCTTCGAACGATAGGTTTTACGTTTTGGCGTGGCAACGTCCATTACGCGTTCTTGCCATTTTTCCCGATTTTCATTGAATCGTTTTGCTTCAGCCGAGTTATCGGCGATATTCTCGATATCATCGAGGGTGACGCTTTCCCCATTGCCGACATCGCTGATGAACCACTCCAAAAGTTGTTTTTCGTGGCTCAGGAGCGGAGCATTTTTTGTGTCCTTGATCTGCGTCAGCAGGAAGGAGTCTTCCGGCGCTTTTTCCCGCCCAAAGATGCCTTTTTGGGGAATCTGCACCGGTGAAATCGTCAGATAGCCTTTGCGCACAAGATCCAATATAGTCGCCGAAATATCGGCAGCCTGCACATTACCGCTGAAGACAGCACCATTCATGACGGCCGGTGTCATGTCTTCTGGCAATTCATAGATATGGTCCGGCAGATGGATTTCCTGCGGTATCTCTCTTTTTCTTGCTCTCCTTACCCAGAGGAACACCAGAATCGGCAAAATCGGCGCGAACGCGGCAAAAACAGCACTGAGGACGCCGAAAAGTAGCGCATTGCGTTCTTCTTCTTCGGCCAAGGCGGCTTCCTGCGCCAAGATTTCATCGAATTTATCCTCGTTCACTACATTCGGATTGTCTGCAGTAATGCGTGTCGGGAAGATCACATGCGCCTCAACGAACTGATTGGCCGGATTCTGTGGAACGTAAAGCAAGGCTTTTTGGTTGTCTTCCAGCGTCACGGTACTGTTTTCACCGCCACCATGGCCCCAAGCGCGTAATTCCTCTTCAGCTGTCGCTTCCGGCAACAGAATGGTGACATCCACATCGTTCAATGGATCCTCCCAAGCGGAACCGATAACTTTGCGGTTGAATTCGGCGATATCGTTGTAATTCGTGATGATTTCGGGAATGCGGTATTGGTATTTGACTGTCTGAATCTCATCCGTCATTTTGTTGTAGACGGTGAAATTCAGGAAATCGCCGGTGTTGTCCAGTTTGAACGTCCCCGGTTCCTCCGTGTCGCTTAAAGCAAAAGGGAAAGAAGTTTCCGACAGATAGCCTTGCATCGAAACTTTCACGTCTGTCGGGTCCGCTACCTCCGAAATATCCAAATCATACAGCACCCCATTGTATTCCCCTTCAAAATCGTACGTGATGCTCTCGGTGAAAAAAGCGCTGCCATCCCGCTGTATTTCGACCAACACATCATAATTTGTAATCTCATAGGAACGGGCCTGTACTTCCTTCTGGCCAAATCCGATCAAAAAAAAGAACATAACCAGCACAATCGAGCCTATCCGTTTCATCGTTACCTTCCCCTTCCGATACCCTCCATCAAGCTTGTCGCTTCTGATACCCCCATTTTAACAAACATAAGGCAGTAAGAAAAGCTATCCGAGCCCGCTCTGCCTCGAAAGAAATTTAGGAAATCTGGCCCTGAATGAGCATCGCAGAGCGCAATGGGTCAGATTTATCTAATTTCCGAGAGGCAGGCTCGGATAGCTGGACAATCAGCTTAGATGCTCAAATTGATTGGAATATTGAAAACGCCGAAGGTGATGCATTTACGCACTCGAAAATAGGATAAGATTGGCTATATATAAAAAGGAAGAACCTCAATTCAAGGTTCTTCCTTTTGTTTGTGCCGTTGAAAAATAAATTCCGCTTCAATCCACTGCATTGTCTGTTTCCGAGGAGTCCTCTTCCTCCAGCAACAAAGCACTGCTGGTGGCTGTCTTCGCCTGGATTTGCGCTTCAGCTGACGGAAGCGAAACACTGGACGTCGTGATGATGCTGCCGGTCAAAGCGTCCACCCGTCTGATTTCCACAGGCGCGTTTTCGATTTCGATTTCGATGTACCACATTGGGCTATAGATATCCATATCCGATAGACTCAACGTGCGGTAATACGTCAACTGCACCGCCCGCACCGTTGAATTCGCAGGGATCTGGTTGTTGAGGTACAGCGCTTCGACCGCGCGCTTCTGCGAAATCACGGTCCTGCTGTTGCCTTGCACTTCCGCCTCACCCGCAAAAGTCTGTTCATAGGAAATGACTTCATAATCGGGATCTAAGTTGAAAATGATGCTGCCCGTGCTGTCGCCGATGGGGATATTATTTGCGACTTGCGCGTAAACAAGTTGTCTCCTGAGCGGCAAATAGGTAAGGAAACTGTACTCAGCTCCGTTGAGTACGTTGCCCTGTAAGATGAAATCAGTGATAGGCGTCCTGTCGACAATCGCCAATTCTTCCGCATCGATCTCAAGCGGGATCGGCTCGGACAAGGTGCTGAACAACACACCATCTTCAAAGACTGTCGTCTGATTCTCCAATTTTGACTGATCGGACTCCAAAATGCGGCTCTTGTCCGTCTTCAACAAAGGAATTTTCTCTTGATTGGTCGATAAAGTCGGGAAACTGATATCATCGGCCTTCATTGCCTCTTCGATGTTCAGCGTGGTGCTCTCGCTGCCGAAGCTCAATGTCGTCGCGTTTTTTTCCAACAGCACGCTGAGCAGATAGATGTTCAGGGCTGCGAAGGTGATGATAAAAATGATTTTGATGCGTCTAAAGTCCACTGTCATCCGCCTCCGTTTCCGCTCCGCCGATCCATTGGTCCAACGACTTCCATACGCCGTTGATCTGAATGAACCATTTCGGAGTCAGATTGACGAGACGGTTGGATTCCTCGCTGAACGTCCAATCATACCCCAAGGCGATCATCTGAATTTCTTGGCTGCTGTAGCCACCGGCATCCAGCGCAGCCAAAAGATCTTTCCCGCTTAATAGGGCGACATCCTCTCCGCGATCCGTCAATGGTGTTTGGATGACTTGCGTCAGGAATTGCAGTTCCGTCATGGATGATCCGGACATATGGATCCGCGTCAAGCCGTAATCGACTTCCCCGAATATCGGATAGCCGTTCACGTATCTGCGGTAGTAAACATTGTCCGTTTCCTCATCAAACCCATAGAAGTAAAAAGGATTCGTCCAATTATCCAACATCTTGATTTCATGGAAACTGTCGCGGATCAAGCGATAATCAGGCAGCTCTTCGGCATCCAGAATGTTGCGGTAATAGCTCAACTGCCCTGTTGCCTTATCGATGCTCAACTCGGAGATGTTATCACTGTAGCTCACGAATTCATCGTTTCCGTTATCCTTCAGGTCGGTTGTGTCATTGAAAAGAAGATCGATGAAATAGCTGTTCGAAGGCTTTTCCACCAGATAGACCAACTTTTGGATCGTAATCGCCTCTTTCGGAAGGTAGGAGATGGCTAATTCGGTTTCATACGATTCGACTTCTGCGTAGGCTTCCTTTCGGCCCTCGTAAAGTTCCGCCAACGACTGCAGCAGATTAGCCGGACGTGCCACTGTGAACACTTGCTTTGTTTCATCATTCAAAAGATAGACGGGATCTTCTTCCTTGGAATTAAAGATGATCCGGCCGATACTTTCGCCGTAATAATCTTCCTGTAGATTCGTGAAGTACCGCGAAAGCAGCTCCAACGGCACCTCTTCGGCAAAACGGATTTCCAATTGCGTCGGTGAGAGAATGAGCGCATCATACTCCTCCTTCGTATAGGTGGAAACGCCCTCGATTCCGTTAAACACACTTTCACTCAGCAATTCATTCACACTTCGCATGATTTCGGGCATTTGCGTCAAATACATGCGCTTATCCGTGTGAACGATCATCCTGATCGGTGCAAAGACGTCCTCTACATTCTTCGTATTGGTCAGATTGGCAGAGACCGAGGTCGCTGAATTTTGGCTCAAACCGACCGTACTCGGAGTGGAAAGGATCCTTACCGTAAGGAATAGACTGATTGCAACCAAGGTGTACAAAAGCGCGCTCAGCATCGGTGATTCTTTATGTTTCATCCCCACTCATCCTCCTCATCCATCGGAATGTAAGGCAAGGAAATAAAGAAAGTCGATCCTTTATTTTCCACACTGGTCACCCAGATTTTTCCGCCATGCAATTGAACAACCTCTTTTGAAATGGCCAACCCGAGCCCGGTGCCGCCCATCGAACGCGCGCGGGCCTTGTCCACCCGATAAAATCGGTCAAAGACATGGCCGATATCTTTGCGCGGGATGCCCAAACCTTCATCGGTGATACTGATGACGACACTGTTATGCGTCTCCATCAATTTACAGGTGATTTTCCCACCGTCCGGAGAATATTTGATGGCATTGTTCATGATATTGTCGATCACCTGGATAAATTTATCCTGATCGATTTCGACCCACAGCGTGCGCTGCGTAAAGTCCCGTTCGATCGTGTATTTTTTATTGCGGTACTGTTCCGACTTCAGCACCATCTCGAAGCGATCGATGATATGTGCAACCAATTCGTTGATGCTGACGAACTCCCGATTGAGATCTTGTTTCCCTTGGTCCATCCGGGATAAGTTCAGCAGATCGGTGATCATCCGGATCATCCGATCTGTCTCCGTTGAAATGACCTTCAGGAATTCGGGAGCGATTTCTTCATCTTCCCAGGCACCGTCAATCAGTGATTCCGTGTAACTTTTCACGCTCGTCAACGGTGTCCGCAGTTCATGGGAAACATTCGAAACGAAGCTGCGGCGTTCCTGTTCGACCTTTTCCTGCTCCGTAATATCGGAAAGCACACACACCAACCCGCTGATGAATCCGGATTCCCGCTGGATGACAGAAAATTCCCCGCGCAGGATTGTGTCCTGATCATCTGTCGGGATGTTCAGGATCAATTCATCCTGTGTCTCCAACAACTGGCGGAAAGTGAATTTCTCGCCCAGTTTCAGCACCTTCATGATCGATTGTCCGATCGCTTTATCTTGTGAAATCGAGAGCAGATCCATCGCACGGCTGTTGATGATGATGATTTTCCCGCGGCGATCGGTGGCCAACACGCCATCCGTCATGTGCCGCAGAACGCTGTCCAACCTTTGACGCTCCGATTCTGTTGTTTCCTGGGCGTCCTTTACTTTATAAGACAGATCATTGATGGTTTCGGCCAATTCGCCCAATTCATCCGCTCCATAGACGGTCACTTTGCCGGAATAATCCCCATCGGCAATATTCGCCGTCTGCCGGCGCATTTCGGATATCGGACGCGTGATCCCCCGGGAGATGATAACAGCCAACACAATCGTAATAATGATCGCCACGACCGATGCATTCAAAAAGATGCTCACCGTCTGGCTCATCTGCGAATAGACCGATTCGATGTTAGACTCCATCACCAACACGCCGATGAGGGTACCTGTATTGTCCATCGAATAGATCGGACTGATGTTCTTCAGCACACGACTATTCGTGTCTTCCTTCACATATTGATAGGAAGAGGGGGCATCCAGAAGAATGACTTGTTGGACATCCCGATCAGTCGACTTCGTTCCGATCAAGGATTGTAACGTTTGGTCATTGATTCCGAGAATATAACCCTGTTCATCCATGACCTGCGTTTCCAGGATGTTGGCGCCCGTAAAATCGCTGAGGATGGTCTGTACGGACTCTTCCAGCTTTTCCGTATCATCAGCCATCAGGATCGGTTGCAGCGTTTTCTCCAGAAAGCCTGCATTCAAGCTCATCTGGCTATCGAAGTTGCTGATCATTTTCGTTTCCAGTTCACGGATAAAATAAGCCCCGATCAGTTGCAGGGATACCAACAGGAGGAGAATGAACAGCATTGGTATCTTGAAGTGAATGGAGTGAACCAGACGTATCTTTTTGTTCATATATAATTACTCCTGATCCGGATTCTTCAAGAAGTAGCCTACTCCTCTTCGCGTGATCAACCAAGTCGGATGGCTCGGTGTATCTTCAATTTTTTCACGCAGTCTGCGGACTGTCACATCAACAGTGCGGACATCACCGAAATAATCATATCCCCATACGGTCTGCAGCAAATGTTCCCGCGTCATCACTTGACCGATGTGTTTCGCCAAATAATGCAATAATTCGAATTCACGGTGAGTCAACTCGATCTCTACTCCACGCTTCGACACGATGTACGCATCTTCATGGATGATCAATGCGCCGATTTTGATTTCATTCGTATCGTCTTCTTCAGGCGGTGCAACGACCGGAGAGGCTTGTCTTCTCAAGTTTGCTTTTACACGTGCGACTAATTCCCGGTTCGAAAATGGCTTCGTGACATAGTCATCCGCACCCAATTCAAGTCCGAGCACTTTGTCGATTTCAGAGTCTTTTGCCGTCAACATGATGATCGGGACATCGCTCGTCTTGCGGATTTCCCGGCAGACTTCCAAACCGTCCATCTTCGGCAGCATCAGATCCAGCAGGATGATATCAGGGCCCACTTTTGCAAACTGCGCCAAGGCTTCTTCACCATCAAATGCAGTGAAGACATCATAACCTTCTTTGGTCAGATTAAACTTGATTATATCTGAAATTGGCTTTTCATCGTCTACCACTAGTACCTTTTTCATCTTCAAACCTCCTTATTTCTTGAAACTCTCTGTCCCGTTCGGAACGTCTACTCTTTATTATACAATTGCAGCCGGTTATGTGCAAAGCGTTCCTGAATTACTATCCGTCAGAATCCCGGCGGTTGTACCAAAAAGGACAAGCCATCAATCCTTTAGCTGACTGATGGCTTATCCCCCTATTCGACATTATGGCATGCATATATTGATTTATCAGCTGTGGATGACGACCGGAACCCCGATACCGATCATCCCAAACAGTTCAGCCATGACCCCCGGTGGCGTATTGACACAGCCATTCGATCCGGCAGTAAGCCAATATTCACCGCCGTAAGCCGGCTGCCAAGAAGAATCGTGGATACCGATGCCCGTCCAATCGACTGGCATCCAGTATTCGACAGGCGATTCGTAGTCCTTTTCCGTTCTAGGATTGTAGCCTTTCAAAACGGCATCCTCTTCTTTGTTCCAGATGTAGAAGACCCCAGTCGGAGTTGGTGACATCGGATGACCGGAAACGATATCCGTTTCGAGCACAACGGCGCCATCTTTGTAATACCACATATGTTGGCTTGAAAGATCCACTTCGACATAGGTAGTGCCGATGTCCGCGCCATCAGCATGATAGCCGGTACCGTTATAGTTTGGTGTTACCGTAACATCTTCTCCTGCCAAAACATAGTTGATCAGTTTATCCGTTTCGGCTGCGACAGCTAGTGTCCATCCGTAGGTACCGGATGGAACCTGGACCGTTTCGCCGTCGGTTGCCAAGAAATCGCGCGTACGGGAATACGTGCTGTATCTGTCGCTCAGCCCCTGAAGATAGGCTGCAACGCCTTCACGATTGACCGACACATCACCGTTCTCGTCTACGCCCAACCATTCGGTGATGGCTGTTTGCGGAACAGTTTCTGTCTGTCCGGAAATGGAATATTGGATGACCGTATCAGTCAAATCATTCAATTTCTGCAATGTTTCCGTCAAAACTGGATCGTCCGCGGTCAAGGTTGGTTGCTGATAGGTCTGCGCGAGATCGATTTCTGTTTCCCCGGCAATGATCGCTTCCAGCATTTCTTGCTTCAACAATTCCAGATCGACTTTGTTTCCGGTAGTTTCAGGCGAAATTTCATAACCTTCCGTTGCTTTGACGACAGTGGCGTTCACGGGCGGAGTACGTACTTCGTTCTCCAACGGCATAGCCGCCAAAATGTCGGCCAAAGCTGTCTCATCGACAACTACGCCGCTCAGATCGGTTTCTGCCTGCTTTTCTTGGAAAAGCAGGATTGGCCAATTCCAAACGTTTTGTTCTGCCTTCATCGTTTCCAACTTCTCAGTGTTGTCGATGGACACACCCAAATCAGCGGGTGAGAATGCATAGATATTTTCTCCATTTTCGACAATTTGGATTTGTGTTTGTGCGATTGCTGCTGTTGTTTCTGCTTTTGCTTGGGCTACGGTATCATTCGATATATCAATGCCATCCAGCATCGTATTCGGTAAGAATTTATCCTTATAATAGCTACCTGCACCAAAGTATCCGGCCACGACCAATAAAATCGCTGTAGCACCAATGATGATGGGTTTCTTTTTCACTTTCAGACCACCTTCTCGTTTCATTACAATCAGATTACGTTTTTGTTACAAATAATCGAAGCTTACTTTTTATTACTTTACCATGTTTTCTTGAAAAATCAACCTATTTTACCTTAATTTTTTGATAATAGGATGGATCTCAGGCATTCATCATAATACCAATACGGAAGAAATGCAAACAGACACACTCCGCTTTCATAAGTTATGACCAACAAAAAGGTTGCATCCGGAAATTAAATATTTGCTAAAAAATAACCCGCCAAAATAGCCTTGGCGGGCAAAGTCAGTTCAAATCACCTATAGAAAACCCGCCAAAACAGCCTTGACGGGGAAAAACATCCGCGGATAACACGAGATTCCCCGCGAAAGTAGTTTTGGCGGGGAATCTCGCCACAATCGCGGCCTGCGGAATGGATAATCATGCCGGCAAACCACAAAGAAGAGCCGTCACATTTTTCGAGACGGCCCTTCTTCGTGGTTCCTATGCTTGATTCTGTTTCTCTACTTTGATTTCATCCAAAATATAGCCGAAATCAAAGTCTTCTTTTTTGACGATCAGCAAGAGGCCATCACCAAGAGGCACGAGGGAGGTTTCCAATGCCGGATGGTCCAGTACGGTATCCATCAGCTTGTTCAGACGGCGGTGGATCTTGCGGACCCTTTTGGGAACGTCTTTTTCATCATCCAAGATGGTTCCGCCTTGGAAAACATCATCGATGACCAGCATGCCTTCTTTTTTCAGAAGCCGGATGCAGTGGGGCAAAAATTCATAATATTTGGATTTCGCGCTGTCCATAAAGATAAAATCATACGGTCCTTCCAAAGTAGGCAGGACTTCCGCCGCATCGCCTTCCAAAAGCGTCACCTTGTCCGTGATGCCCAGTTTTTCAAAATTCGCTTTGGCGTGGTTGATCATGACCTCAAAACGATCAATGGTCGTGACATGTCCTTCCGCTCCGACGTGCTGCGCCATCAGACTGCCCGAGAAGCCGATTGCCGCTCCGATTTCCAGTATCTGCTTAGGTTTGATCTGTCCCAGCAGCATATTCAGGAAAACCGCTGTTTCATGCGGGATGATCGGCACGCCTCTTTCATTCGCAGTCTTTTCCAGTTCTCCTAATTTTCCAGGGAAACGTTTCAGTCTGTCGCGCATAAAAGCGACCAGTTCTTTCTTTACGACCGGTCTGTCCATCATTTCGTTCAATGCCATACTCTTTTCTCCTTATCGCATACTCTATTATTAATGGCAACAAGGCTGGGACGGAATCCCAGCCTTGCGCTTAATCATCGTCTACAACCACTGTTTAGACGGGCTCTCTCGTGACACGGATGCCGCGGATCCGGCCACTTTCGACTTGTGTAGTCGTCAGCAGGTACTCTCCTGTCTGGATCGTCGCATGCTCATCATCTTTCGGAAAATAGCCGAGCTCCTCGATCATGTAGCCAGCGATCGTGTCCACTTCTTCGGAAGCGATCGCCGTCTTGAACAACTGGTTGAACTTGTCCAACGGCATGCGTCCATTGACGACATAATGATTGTCATCGATTTTTTTCGACAGGCGATAAATTTCATCATATTCATCTTCAATGTCCCCCACAATTTCCTCCAGCAGGTCCTCGAGGGTGATGATTCCCTCCACCCCGCCGTATTCATCCTTAATGATGGCCATATGCGTGTGGGTCTTGCGGAATTCGACCAGGAGATCATCGATATAGATAGTGGAAGGGACAAACAAAGGCGTGTTGACCAACTCACGGAAAGAAATCCGCTCGAAACCGACTTCCTTTGATGCCTTCAAAACATTTTTCATATGCAGAACGCCGATGACATTGTCCTTATCTTCCTCATAGACCGGAATCCGTGAGTATTGGCTGTTCAGAACCAGCGCGATATTATATTCCAGATCATCATCCAAATCCATCATCAAAGTGTCGGTACGCGGCACCATCAATTCGCGGGCAAGCTTCGTATCCAACGAAAGGACTCCCTGCATCATCGTAAACTCGGATGGATCGATGACTCCTTCGCCTCGGCTCTGCGCCAGAATGGCCTTCATTTCATCACGGGTGAGCTTTTCTTCCTCATTCGTGAATTCGATCGGCGTCAACTTCTTCAGGATACCGGTCGAGAAAGACAAAAGCCAAACGAACGGCTTAAAAAGTGTCTTGACGACAACAATGGGACCTGCAGTATGACGCGCAATACTTTCGGGCATCTGCAAGGCAATCTGTTTAGGGTACAGCTCACCAAACACGAGCGTTATATAGGAAAGGATGATGGTGATGATGATCATCGCTATCGTTTTACCACCTGCGATATTTCCCAACAACGGTTCGATATAACCGACAAAATTGGATGAAGCCGACGCACTGCTGAAGAATCCGGCAAAAGTGATGGCAACTTGGATAGTGGCCAAGAAATCATCCGGATTCTCCAAGAGACGCAAAACCTTTTGCGATTTCTTATCGCCGTCTTTGGCAAGCTTCTCGATTTTGGAGCGGTTGATGGAAACAAATGCTAATTCGGCTGATGCAAAGTAAGCATTCAGTAAAGTCAGGGTTAGGATCAAGGCTATTTTTGATAGTAACGACTGGCCTTCGGGGTCTGGGTTCATATGATTTTTTTCTCCTTTTTGATGATGACTCACGCAGTTGGAACAGGCTTGGAATCAAAACACCGCGCAACTGCATAAAAAAATATAGATTCTGTTCAATTATATACTACTAAATATAGTGAACTCTGCTCGAAAAATCAAGAGATTTTTCATGGGCCGCCTGTTTCAGCTGTCCGGTTCTTCTTTCTTGCGCTTACCTGGATCGACAAGCATTCTCATCCCAATCTAATTTCCCAGCGCGTTCGGCACAGCGCTGGAAGGGCTTTACTGCTTGATTTATCAAATGTTTAAGAATTTCCAACTATGTGTTTTTAACCGTTGCTTTTTTTGATTTTAATGTTATTATCACATTAGACAACCGCGTTTTTAGGAGGATTTTAATAATATGCTTATCCGCTCACTTGCCATCCCAAAAAGGGAGTTGACCATCGTCAAAGAGTCAGCCACGCTTCAGGATGCACTGGATATCCTCGAAGAGTCCGGCTTCCGTTGTGTTCCGATTCTGGACGAAACAGAAACCATTTTTCGTGGAAACATCTACAAGATGCATATCTATCGGCATAAAGCGAACGGCGGCGAAATGAACCTGCCCGTTACGCACTTGCTGAAGAATGCCACAAAATTCATTTCGATAGACAGTTCGTTCTTTAAAGTGTTTTTTACCATCAAAGAATTGCCCTATATTTCCGTTTTGAATAAGGATATGACCTTTTACGGCATCCTGACCCATAATGCCTTGCTGAATATGCTGGCCCAATCATGGAGCATCGATGTCGGAAGCTACGTTCTGACGGTCATCGCGCCCGGTCAAAAAGGCGATCTGTATCATATCACTAAGATCATCAACCGCTATTCCTCCATCGCCAGCTGCATTTCTCTTGACATCAACCGTGAGGACGCTTTGCGCAGGGTATTGGTCACGTTACCCGCTGGCACGCCCAAACAGGTGCTGGACTCCATCGTCAAGGCGCTGGAGCGCAAGGATTTCCGCGTGACGGAAATCGAAAACCTGCAAGTGGATTTCTGAAATCCAACCCATCACATTACATTACATTGAGTGCCCGGAGTGGCGTTTTCCCGGCGAGGAGGCCCTCATCGGGAATTCCGCTCAGGCTCCAGGCTCCAGACGCCCGCTCGATCTAAAAACTAATACAAAAAGTCGGACGAAGCCTTGTGCTTGCCCGACTTTTTTGCGCATACCCGGATCAGCGCGTAGCGCCATTCAGATAAGGGTTTGAATAGATTTCTTCCCTCACTGTCGTAGGATCGCCGTGTCCCGGGAACAGGACCGTTTCCCCTGGCAAGGTTACGATATATTTCTGGATGCCCTCGATCAGTGTTTCATGGCTGCCGCCCGGCAAATCGCTGCGGCCTACGCTGCCTTTGAAGATGACATCCCCAACGATCGCGAACCCGTTCTCGCGGTAAATAAAAACAGTACTGCCTGGTGAATGTCCAGGAATATGTTGCATCTCAAAACGGAATTCACCGATTTCGTAAGAGCCCATCTCCTCGAAGAAGACATCCGCCTCCTTTGCCAATCGGACATCGGGAACGTTCGGATTGCGCGCGGACCCGTTCAGTTGCGGATCCAACAGCCATTCCCGTTCAATCGGATTTTGGTAAACGGGAACGTCGTATTTTTCCCGGATCGTTTCGAGGGCTCCGATATGATCGTAGTGCGCATGGGTCAACACGATCGCTATCGGATGCAACGCATTCTCTTCGATGGCTGCGATGATGTCCTCAGCTTGCTCACCCGGATCAAAGATGATCGTGTCATTTTCATGGTCTCCGATCAAAAAATAACAATTTTCTTGGATAGGACCGACTGTGATTGCGTACATTTCCATATATTATTTCCTCCCTCTTTTTCGATTACCTCTCTATTATAAGAGAATGATGAGAAATATCCTAGCAAAAAAAACAGGAGGATCTGCTGACCATCCAGCAAAAGCCTCCGTTCCCCAGTTTTTCTCATACTAAATGTTAACGGATCAAGCCATTTTCTCGGCAAAACCGATGATTTTGTTCAGGTATTTCATGAGCGGCGCCGACACAACCAGCACGACCGCTTCCCCGAATGCCGCTGTCGCAAAACTGAACCAGAAAGGCAAATCAAGAACGATATAGAGTTCAATCGCGACAAGGACCATCGTCATCGTGAAGACGAACGCGGTCATCATCATGCGCTTCATTTCAGAATCGTTGGGTTTGAACAATTTTTCCAAAATAAGGAAAGAGATCAATGTCTGGCCAAATCCGAACACCAAGTCCCAAGCTCCTAACGTCGAAAAAATCAGATTGGCGATAAAAACACCCGCCAAAACACCGTATTTATAATTTTTGTGGTAGCCCACCAAATGATTCAGCATTTCTGAAACACGGAATTGGACGGCACCGAATGACATAAATGCAAAAATCCCTGTCATGGCAACATACAGCGCTGCAATAATTGTATTGATAACCATTTTTCTTGTATTCAACCTAAAAACCTCCTAGTTTTTTTTCGTGGGATGGTAGACGAACCACGCACTCATCTTTGAGCTAGGACAGTTTACCATACATGTTCGCTTTTGAAAACGACTGGCGACGTATTTTCATCTGATTTTCATTACCTAAAGGCGAGAGCGCCAGAGATGCGGATTATGTATGACTCTGTATGATCCTGTATGACTGTTCTCCTCCGGTAAAGCGCTTCTGGACGGAGGTGGAATGCGATCGAGCTGCTCTTCTCCGGCGAGGCAACCCTAGCTGGAGGTGGAACACAGTCCAGCCGCTCTTCTCCGGCGGAACAACTCTTAGCCGGAGTTGGAGCGCCCTCTCCCTCGCCCTCTCTCCCCCACATTCGTTTCTATCACACACACAGCAAAAAAAGCTGTCTGCCCCTAACAGGCAACCGACAGCTTTCCAGATTTATCTTTCCTTCTATTTGTAGATACGCGGAACGCGGGCGTTGATCCCCGTCAAAATTTCATATCCGATCGTATCAATCGTTACGGCCATTTCGGATGGATTGTTGACAAGCCCACCGTTTTCGCCCAAGAGCGTCACCTTCGTCCCAATTGGATATTCTTTCGGCAGACTGATCATGCACTGATCCATGCAGATGACTCCCCGGATTGGGCAGCGCTGCCCATCGACGATAACCGTCTGATGGCGAAGATCCCGCCGCCATCCGTCCGCATAGCCGATTGGGAGCGTAGCGATCCATTCTCCTTCAAAAGCGCGGTAACGGGCGCCATATGCGATTGTGTCGCCTTCATGCATCTGCTTGACATAGCTGATGTGCGTATCCAGCTGTACCGATGGCTTCAATTCATACGGAAGCTCCAATACGGTGTCAGAAGGATTGTACCCGTACATTGCGATACCGACGCGGACCGCATCCGTCTGGAATGCTTCATGCCAAAGGGAAATGGCGGAATTTGCCAGATGCACAATCGGCGGTCGCTGAGCCAATGCGTTCAAGATGTCTTCAAACAAAACGAGTTGGCGATCAACCAAGGTCGGATCTTCACCATCAGCCGTCGCAAAGTGCGTAAAGATACCTTCGAAAACAAAACCATCCAGTTCAGCAATACGAGCCTCAAAGGCTTTGACCTCCTCGACCGTCCGCAAGCCAATCCGTCCCATCCCCGTATCGATGGCCAAATGCACCCGAATCGGCAGCTCCGTTTTCCGTCTGTTCAGATACGGTAAGGCGTCATCCAACCATTCCTTTGCCGTTACGGCAACGCTGATTCCGTTATCAGCTATGAGCGCAGCGTCTTCTGACTCAGTTGGGCCCACGACCATAATGAAGTCATCGGACAGTCCGTTTTCCCGCAATTCCATTGCCTCATCCAACAGCGCGACACAAAAGCCGTCCACGCCTGCTTCCTTTGCCTTTTTCGCGACCGGGACAGCGCCCAGTCCGTAGGCGTCCGCTTTGACGACCGCAAAAAATTTCTTTTCAGGAGACAGACTCTTCCTGATTTGTTGGATGTTCCACGAAATAGCTTCCAAATCGATGGTTTCCACTGTGGGACGGTGCTTTCCTACTACCATGTTGTAAGACCCCTTTACTTTTCTAGTACCACTTGCGCGGCAATGATGTTCCCCGAATGGGTGATGGAAACGAACCCTTTCCCTTCGAACGGAGATTTGGTTATTTCAGGCTTCCGGTACTCTCCGGGCAAAATTTCGATATCTTGGAAAGACAATTTACCGATACCTGTTCCGTAAGCCTTCGAGAAGGCCTCTTTTGCGGCATAGCGTCCAGCCAGAAATTCCATTTGGCGTGACCCGCTCAAAACCAGAAACAATTTCAGTTCCGCTTCGGTCAAAACCCTTTCCGCAAAATCTGACCGCCGCTCATAGGCACTTGTGATGCGGTCCAGCTCGGTCACGTCCAATCCTATTCCATAAATCATTCCGTTCACCGCCTCTTTTTCATTCATTGTTCTCATTTTACCAAAAACAAAAAAAAATTCCAGCATAAGAAAAACCTCTTCTCCTGGCGGAAGCCAATTGGAGAAGAGGTTTTATCACTGATTAGTCGTTGTTGTTACGGATAGTGAAGCTATGGCTGCTTTTTTTAGGTGCGCTGGCACTGCTGCCGCCACCACGTTTGTCATCATAGCGTTTGCCGCCGGAGCGTGGTTTGCTGTCGCTTGAGCGATTTTTGTTGAAACTGCGCTCACCGCCGCGTTCTCCGCCGCCACGTCTGTCTGATGAACTACGGTTACCTTTGTAGCCGCCGCCACCTTTACCTTTGTAACCACCGCCGCCTTTACCTTTTCTTGAAGGTAATGGACGTTCTGGTGTGATTTTAACAGGAACATCAGTAGCATCTTTAGAAAGACTCTTCAAGAATGCTGCCACCAAATCTTCAGCAGTGTGTTCTTCAAGCAAGCGAACAGCTGCACGTTTGTATTTGTCTGTTTCTGTTTCTTTAACCAATGTTTCCACTTCATCCATAGCTGTTTTCACTTGGCCACGGAAAGCTTCTTCATCACTCGGTGGTTGTAATGGAGTGATCGGTTTTTTGGTCAGGTTTTCGATTGTACGCAAGTAGTCCATTTCGTTTGGTGTAACGAAAGTCACTGACATACCTTCTTTACCGGCACGACCAGTACGGCCGATACGGTGAACATAGCTCTCTGGATCTTGCGGGATATCGTAGTTGTATACGTGTGTAACACCTGAAATATCCAATCCACGAGCAGCAACGTCAGTCGCTACCAAGATATCCAAATCGCCTGTTTTGAATGCGTTCAATACGCTCATACGTTTTTGTTGCGTCAAGTCGCCGTGGATGCCTTCCGCACGGTAACCGCGTAATTCCAAACCTTTTGACAATTCGTCAACACGACGTTTTGTACGGCCGAATACGATAGCCAATTCAGGATTTTGCACATCGAACAAACGAGTCATTGTATCGAATTTTTCAAAGTCTTTACATTTAACGAAATACTGATCGATTAAGTTAGCTGCAGTGTGTGACGCTTTGATTTTGACATGCTCTGGAGCGTGCATGAATTTGACACCGATTTTTTTGATTGAGTCAGGCATTGTAGCTGAGAACAACAATGTTTGACGTTCAGCCGGTGTTTCGCTCAAGATTGCTTCGATGTCTTCCAAGAAGCCCATGTTCAGCATTTCATCTGCTTCATCCAGAACTAATGTTTCGATGTGATCCAGACGGATTGTTTTGCGTTTGATGTGGTCCAAAAGACGACCTGGTGTTCCGACAATAATTTGCGGTTTGTTTTTCAAAGCACGGATTTGACGGTTGATGTCAGCTCCACCATAGACAACCTGCACGGATACTTTTTTGTCGCGGCTCAAACGGTATAATTCTTCTTGCGTTTGGATAGCCAACTCACGTGTAGGTGCAATAACGATACCTTGAATAACTTTGTTGTTGTTATCGATTTTTTGCAGCATTGGCAATCCGAAAGCAGCTGTTTTACCAGTACCTGTTTGTGCTTGCCCAATAACGTCCAACCCTTGCAATGCCAAAGGAATGGTTTGTTCTTGGATCGGTGTTGCTTCCTCAAATCCCATTTGCTCAATCGACTTCAATAACTCCGCGTTTAACCCTAATTCTGAAAATTTCATGTTTCCTCCTAATTTTGAGAAACTAAAATTTAGAGAGTCTTTTCTTTTACCCACATATCTCATGCGGTTCATAATCTTATAAATAAAAGATAAACCTTTTTTACTTAATCCCTTGAATAGAAAGCTTGATAAATCAAACATTCTGCACTTCGCAGAAAAAACCCTCTTATTTCTCTATTCTTACCAACAGCAATAATAACACGTTCCGTAGATTATTACAAATCATTTCCTCTTAAAATAATGAAGTTCCTTACAAAAAAACCTTGTTGTAAGTATATTTTCAATGAAAATGACAAGTAATTCTACAATTTACCGACATTTGACATATGCGTTCCAGATTGGCTTTAAAAGGGGTCTGTTTGCTTTCGCGACGACGTAGCCCATCCAAATCCTTTATATTTCCTATTATACACGCAACGCTGCTACAACAGCCAATAAATCAGTGCCGAAACTGGATTTAATCAGCACTTGGTCGGCTTTTTGAAGCTCTGACTTCAACTTTTCGACCAGTGGTGTTTTCTCCCCAACATAATGATAAAGCGTGCCTTCCGGGAAGACAGTCCTTAAATTTTCATAAAGGGCGCCCATTTCCGGGCCGTAAAGATAGACCTGATCAAACTCTTCAGGGGAAATTTCGGCTGCCAATCCTGCATGCAGCTCAGCTGAACGTTCGCCCAGTTCACGGATATCGCCGAGCACTGCAATTTTCTTTCCCTCCCGCGGGAGCTTCGCGAATGAGCGCAGCACAGCCGTCATCGAAGTAGGGCTAGCATTATACGCATCATTCAACAACTGCGAGCCATTTACGCCATCCAGCCACTGCGTACGGTTGGCGGTCAGCTGGAAGGTCGCCAAAGCTTCTTTCACTTCAGCAAGCGGCATGTCCAATACTTGCGCAGCGGCTAAGGCTGCCAAAGCATTCCGGACATTGTACACACCCAGTACAGGGATCTCCAGATCGACGCTCGGATCCAGATTCACGTGAAATGTTGTTCTGGTTTTGCCTGGAACGATGTCATAGGCATACACGGCCGCCGTTTCATCTGTACCGAAAGTCAGTTGACGGAAGTGGGATTCCTCAGCCAGCTCGTCGGCAATCAACGGCTCGTCGCCAGGATAGATGAATGTCCCTTCCGGTTTCAATCCTTCCAAGATTTCCATTTTGGCTTTGGCGATGCCAAGGCGGCTCCCGAGGAACTCCAGATGACTGTCCCCGATCAAGGTGATGATGGCGATATCGGGTTTTGCCAATCGGCTCAACAAACTGATTTCGCCAAAATTGCTCATGCCCATCTCAAGCACCAGCACTTGAGTGTCTTCCGGCATCTCCAGAATGGTCATCGGCATACCGATTTCATTATTGTAATTACCTTCCGTCTTGTGGACACGAAAACGCGCGGACAGGATGGCAGCCGTCATGTCCTTAGTGGTCGTTTTCCCGTTGCTGCCGGTGATCGCGACCACTTTTGGTTGGATCATATTCAGATAGGCTTCCGCCAGTTTTTGCAAAGCTTCCAGCGTATCATCCACCAGAATGACGGCAATCTCTTCTGGCGCTTCTCCTGCTGGACGACTCCATAAAGTTGCCGTCGCCCCGTTTTTGATTGCCGATTGGACATAATCATGCCCATCCGTTTCCCCCTGCAAAGGCACAAACAAACTATCGGACGTTGCTTTTCGGGAGTCGAAGACTACGGAATTTATTTCAGCGAAGCGGTTGGCCGACGTATAGTCGATCGCTCCGACAGCTTTCACAACATCAATGATGCGTAATGGTTTCATACTCAGTTCCTCATTTCCGTTTTTTTTCGGCAGTTCCTTCGGCCGCTCTCAAAAAAAACCGTCCTTTCCCGGGTTCGCAGCAAGCAGTACATGCTTTCAGTGCTGCTGACGATCAGGAAAATCACGGCCTTTTGTTCATCATTCTACAAATTGATAGGATAATTTTTCTTCATGGCGCTTCAAGGCCAACTGGATCAGCTCTTCCACCAAGTCGCTGTATTTCAATCCCGTTTCTTCCCAAAGTAACGGATACATGCTGCGGGAAGTGAAGCCAGGCAAAGTATTGACTTCGTTTATGTAGATTTCATAGTTTTTGGTCACAAAGAAATCGCATCGGCTCAACCCGCTGCCGTCAAGCGCTCGGAAAGCGATTGTTGCATAATGCTGCAGCTTGGCAGTGATTTCTTCCGGTAATTCGGCAGGGATCTGCAGCAAAACTTCTTCATTGCCGTATTTCTCTTCGTAGTCGTAGAAATCTTTGGTTTTAACGATTTCACCAGGTACGGATGTATGGACATCGTCATTTCCCAATACAGCGATTTCGATTTCACGGGCTTCGATGCCTTGTTCCACGACCACGCGACGGTCATAGCGGAAAGCCGTCTCGATTGCAGCGGTCAACTCTTCAAGATCCGTAGCTTTGGAAATGCCGACACTTGAGCCCATATTGGCTGGCTTTACATACATCGGGTAAATCAGGCTACCTTCACATTGAATGAAAATCTTCTCGCGGTCATTTTTCCAGTCATTACGGGTAACGGCAACATATGGCACTTGCGGCAACCCTGCCTGTTGGAAAAGATGTTTGCTGACGATTTTATCCATCCCGCTGGCGCTGGCAAGAACACCACAACCAACATAAGGCATATTCAACACTTCAAATAGCCCTTGCACTGTACCATCTTCACCGTTCGGTCCATGCAATACCGGGAAAATGACAGCATCTTCAGACTGGATATCTGCAGGTGAAATCACTTCGCCGTATGATTGCCCCTCCTGCGAATCGGCAAAACGCTTCTCGGAACCCGGCTCCAAATAAAGATTCTCAGAGAATGCCACTGGTTCAGAAAGGGATTGCCCCTGAATCCATGCGCCTGCCTTGGTGATATAAACGGGCACAACTTCATAATAGTTGAAATAGATCGCTTTTATGATCGAATGTGCTGTCAGGATCGAAATATCGTGCTCAGCGCTCTTTCCGCCATAAATCAAATAAATTTTCATCGAGAAATCCTCCGAATTTTTTGATAACTGCTTTAACTCAAGGAACATTGTACCACATTTATTTTTTAGCTAAAACGATTTTTGTGAAAAGTGGAGTAGGCTTGCTATTACCTAGAATGAACCAACTGATTTCGGTTCAATGAAAACAGAAAAAGCCTAAGTTTCGGCTTAGGCTCATTCGAAGTCTATATCTATTTTCCATTCACTGCGTTCCATATCATAACAGATGGTGCCTACCGAATCCTTCTCGTTGAAACGGCCGCCGATGCTGGCGTAACGGTCTTCCGCGATGAACAATGGGATGCAGTATGTGCTCCCTTCGATGCTCATCTGTCTGAAAGAGATCACGGCACCTTCTTTGAAGATCGGAATGAATTCCTTCACGCGTTCAATCGGGAATGGCGCAATTTCTTTGCTTTTCTGATAGAAACGCTTCTTTTCATTCACTTTCTCTTTTAACTTGACGGTGATTGCTTCGGCGAACAACTCATGGAATTGCTCCAGATAGCGGTAATACATCTTAATGAAGCCATTCGGCAACGTGAGATAGATATAGTTATTTTGTAATTTATAGTAGAAAGGTGAGTGCAAGTGTGTGTGCGCATGGGCGATATAAAGGATCTCGGATATTTCTATCGGTGTGAGGAGATGCAACATGTCTACATTCACAAAATCAATCCACTTCCCCATAGCGGCTTGATTGTCCGTCCCTTTTTGGAAGAAAGCTTTTACGTTTTCTTGGCCTTTGATTACCTGAAAACCGGTATGATTATCATATGTTCCAATACTTTTTCTTCCGTCCACCAACAACAAGTTTTCTGGAAGCTTCCGGGCTAACTTTGTGTAATCTTTCACCGCTATCCCTTTGCTCAAAACATAATTGCTGACTGTTTCATAATGAACATATAACATATCTTCGCTCATGAACGATCCCCCCTTCCCAAAATATCCCTTATTATCATTCTACTACTTGCCGAACCGATTAAGGTATCAGTACCATGTTAATATTATTACAAATCCGTATCTTTTACAAAGATAATTTGCCTTTTTCTCCTATTTTTTTTCACAGCAACAAATTGAAAGGGTTTTCAAATCAAAAACCGAACTATATTGGTTCAATTTGATTGAAACGTCCGAAAAAAAGAAGCTATTTACATAGCTTCTAATCGTTTGATTCGGTTTGCCGTTGAGGGGTGTGTCGAAAACAGACCGTCACTTTCTGCTTCACCTTCCCTCATCCGTTTGAAGGGATTCACAATGTAGAGCGAGGCGCTGGCAGCATTCGCCGCCTCCATCGGTTCGCTTGTCGCTATTTTGATTAAAGCGGATTTCAGCCCTTCCGGATTGCGCGTGAACTCGACCGCACTCGCATCCGCCAAATATTCGCGGTTGCGGGACAGCGCCAGACGGATGATCGTGGCTACAAAAGGCGACAGGACAAGAATCAGCAAGGAAAGGATCAGCAATATGATGCCCGCTCCTCCGCTGTTATCGCTTTTGCGTCGTCGGCCGCCGCCACCCCAGAACATCATCCGGGTGCTGAATTGGGCCAAAAATGCGATCAACCCCGCAATCGCCAAAGCGACAGTGGATAGGCGGATGTCGTAATTGCGGATATGCGCAAACTCATGCGCCAACACACCTGTCAGTTCTTCCCGGTTCAGTTTTTTCAATAAGCCGGTCGTCACAGCAACCGATGCCTTTTCCGGCGAATTTCCGGCAGCAAAAGCATTCGGACTTTCATCCTCGATGATGAAGATTCTCGGGAACGGCAACCGTGTCACAATCGTCAGTTCTTCCACAATATTCCAAAGCATCGGGAATTGCGCCTTATCGGTTATTTCCCGGGCATTGTTCAAGCTCATGACCACTTGGGTGGATTGTGCCACCATGATGGCGACGTAGGCCACTCCGATAGTCAGCGCAAGCGCAAGCCCGGACAAGGCATTATCCCAATTCAGATAGCCGATGGCCGCCCCCAATGCCGCAAACAGGAGAAAGAATAAGAAGACAATCAGTACGGTGCGCCGTTTATTCTGCTCAATTTGTTGATGGAGCAAGGGTACTCACCAACTTTCCATCAAAATCATATTTTCTCAGAACGATACTTTCGGTACATTCTTTTCTTCTTCCGGAGTAGCCAGAACGACTTCCGGACGGAAACCATGGACATTTGCCACAATATTGCTCGGGAATGTGCCTAGTTTGATGTTGTATTGTGTGACACTGGAATTGTACAGTTGGCGCGCATAAGCGATTTTATTTTCAGTAGCGGACAATTCTTCCTGTAAAGCCAGGAAATTCTGGTTCGCCTTCAGATCAGGGTATGCTTCCGCCAAAGCAAATACGGTCCGCAATTGACTCGAAAGCTGATTGGACAATTCCATCTTCTTGGCCGGATCTTCCGTTCCCATATCCGAAATCAGATTGCGCAAATTGATGACTTTCGTCAAAGTTTCTTGCTCATACTTCGCATAACCTTTGACTGTTTCAACGATGTTCGGGATCAGGTCGTTCCTGCGTTTCAGTTGGACATCGATTTGACTCCAAGCCTCTGTTACCCATAATCTATTTTTCACAAGACTGTTATACAACGAAACCCATACTGCCCCGATGATCGCTGCCACTACAATGATTCCTATTAACCATTCCATTTTGCTCACAACTCCCTTTCTCTCGCGCCGCCTCTGCAGCTGACCTAGACAACTTTCCGTCTACACCTTCCATTATAGAAGAGTCTATTCGTTTTGTAAAAAAATAGACGAACGATCTCTGCGCCGAAAAGTTCCGGCATCTGTGCTATCATGAAGGAAAGAAAAATAGATGAGGTGTACTTATGTATTTTATCCCGCAACATACTTTTAAAAATCTGCCCATCCTCTTCAAAACTGATCTTTTGTACAAAGATGTCACTGCAGTTCATCTGCCACAGGCTTATCTTGACCTGCTGGCAGAACAGAATGGCGGCTATCTGTTGTGCTCCCGCATCCCGACCAAAGAGCCGACATCGGATGGCCTCGATTATGCAGCAGTCCATGAAATTTTGGGTCTTCACGACAATCGCCCGAACAGCCTGTATGCCCAGCAAGCAGTTATCCGTTCAGCAGGACTGCCGGATTATTTCGTGCTTTTCAGCATCAACGGAAGCCAACTATTTGCCTTCGACTATTCAAAATTATCCCTGTCCGGCGAACCCAGCATCCGCTACATCGATATCGAAACGGACAATTGGCAGACAGTGGCTGCAGATTTCGATCAATTTCTGCAGCTCTTGAATCCCGCGCCCATTGCCGTTCCTGAGGAGATCCGGCTTACGCACACGGAAGGCGCGCACGCCTTTTTGCTGACCGACGCCGCAGGATTGCCGGAACTGTTTCTGCATTTCGAGGATGACCCGGACAAACAATGGTATCTCCAATGGATTGCTTATTTTTCCGACCATCCCGATCCGGCCTTCCGAAGCATCGCCTGCGAAGCTTTGGAAACGCAGATACTCTATTTCCGGAACGAACTGCCGGATAACGTCACGGACGTACTGGCGAATTTCCTTGCCGATTCTGATGCTGCCATTCAAAGGTTGGCAGGAACGTTGGCAAAAGAACTGGCGGATGAGTGAATGCAGAAAGGCAGAATCAGTCACTGCTCCGGTTAGCGAGTCCTCGCCGGAGCTGGTGCCGCGGAAACGCCGTCATTTCCGATGAAGAAAGGCTCGCCGGAGAAGAATCCGTGAAATCTGTCGGAACTCCGGCGAAGCCTCCGTTCAACGGAGATCGGAGATCCTTAAAAAAACTACTTCCAAAAACAGGGGACTGCCACACGCGGCAGTCCCCTGTTTTTGTGATTATGCTTGTTCCTTCAGCTACTGCTAGTAAAGATTCTTCGTCTTGTGGTCTTTACTTTTGACAGCATTTTTCATCCCGACGAGCGTGAACGTATCATCCAGCTTTACCAGCCGCGCAAATTTCAAGGTACTGTCGCCGACAGTACCTTTGCCGTCGTCCACACCCAGACTCGGAAAGATGGCATCGCGATGTACCGATGTGTCATAGCTTTTGTTCCCGATTTTCGGATAAGCGATGTAAAGATAGCCTTCCGGATTCAGGCGGTCGTGGTTGATCGTATCCCAGACGCGTGCCTTCAGTTCCTCCAACGTCAGGACGTAGGAAAAAATCAAATCGTATTTTCCGGCATCCACATCCGTATCATAGGAATCCAACTCCGCAAAATCATCCGCCACGGCGCGCTCTTTCCCCAGAACGGCACGCTTTTGGAATTTTTCGAATCCCAACCGCTTCGCAATGGAAGCAGAAGCAGGAAGTGCTTTGTCAGCTGCCTCTCCTCCGTAAAGTTGGGTTGCATGAGCGATGTCTTCCCGGATCATCTCCTTCAGCACAGCTGTATCGATGTCGGAAAGCTTGTTGACGTACACGCAGCCCTTTCCGGTTTTGTGTTTGCCGAGCTTCGCAAGTAACTCCTCACGTTTTCCATCCGGCAGCATAAAATAAAACGTCAGCGCGGTCTTGCGCGGCGAAAAAGCAGCCAGCGGGGCATCGCCTTCATGGCCGCTCGCATACCGGTAATGATATTTCCCGAATCCGATGATGCTCGGCCCCCACATTTTGGCTTCTTCTCCGGTCACTTCCGCAAACAACGCCAACAGCGTGTAAGCATCCTCTTTCTTTTGCGGCTGCTGGATTTCCTCGATGAACTTCTCCACGGACACTTCCGTGGGCTTGGTTTTAGGTTCGTACGCCATCTTCGCTTACCCCCTCATCCTTTGTTAAAGCTATCATAGCAAAACCATCGCCTCCCCGTAAAATCCTAGCCCTGACGACAGCCGATTCAGGGGAAATATGCCGGTTGATCCAATTTATTTCAACAGTGCACAGCTCTCTCTTTCCACCAATGTGACGGGCACTATATTTACAGAAGGCTTCACATCCTGTTCAATAGAGGCAACAATCGACTTTGTTGCGAGATCTGCCATCTCCACCAACTCCATCTTTATCGAGGTAAGTGGCGGATTAAAATATTTGGATGATTCAATGTCATCAAACCCTATCACAGAAATATCCTCCGGAACTTTGAGCCCTGCTTCTTGGATGGCTTTGATCGCACCAAATGCTATTTTGTCATTACTGGCAAAAATGGCCGAAAACTTACTTTTTCCGTTGAATAATTTTTGGGTCGCTTCATAGCCGGCATTTTCGACAAATTCACTGTTTATGATCAAGTCCTTATTTACTTTTATTCCGGCATCTTCCAGGGCTTTTTTGTATCCTCTGATTCGGTCTTTGGATGAGAATTTAGCCGTACCACCTGTAATGTGTGCGATTTGTTTATGTTTCATATCTGTAAGATATTTCGTTGCACGATAGGCACCACCGTAATTGTCAGCATTCACTATCGTGCACTGATTGTATGTGACATCATCTGGTCGGACTGATTGATCAACCAATACAACTCTGTAGCCTCTTTCGATTATTGTCTTTATCGATTCATCATCATCATTCTGGCCTATAAAAATCCCTCCGGAGACTATCTTATTGTAGAAGCACTCTTTGATTTTTTCATAACCTGCAACAGTGTGTATGATATGAACAAGGACCAAGTAGTCCATTTCACTGGCTGTCTCTATCACGGAACTAGTAAACTCCAAATAATACGGACTTTTGGTGATTCTGTTTTTTAGTCCGTCTTCTTCGTTGATCAGATCTACAATAAAAAGTCCGATCACTTTGTTCTTGCTCCCCGCGAGCATCCTTGCTGAAGCATGCGGAACATAATCATGTTCTTTGATTACCTTTAAGACTTTTTCTCTTGTTTCTTCCGGGACATTTGAATAATTATTGATTACTCTGGATACAGTACTGCGGGATACACCTGCAAGTTTTGCAATTTCAGTACTATTCATAAACGCATCCCCTCTCATTCATAAACTCGTGTTCATAATCAAACACTATACCATTTGACTAGTTTTTTCAATCTTTTTAAAAAAAATAAGACACCCAGGAGGATCCCGGGTGCCCTGAATGCTTTGAGCTATCTCACCATCGAAAATAGTTTTCGTGTCTGAGTGACGCAAAAATTATAGTGAGCCTGCTTCTTTTTTTTCTGTATTACCTTCTGTACCCTTTAACTGCTTGAACATTTCGATCATTTCTTCGATCAGTAATTTCGTTGTCTCTGCCACCATCATTTGATCCTCTGCATGCATGATGATCAGCGAGAATTCAACTTTTTCACCGGCAGCTTCTTTTTGTATTAAGGAGGCATGTGCGTGATGTCCGTTCACAAGACATTCCGATGCTTCGGCCATTTTTTGTTCTGCTTCATCGTAGTTGCCTTCCCTGGCAACTCTCAAAGCTTCGACAGCAAGTGATTTTGCCATTCCCACATTACTGATTATATTGAAAGCAGTCAATTCCATTCCATCCATGTGTAAATCTCCTATTCTGAATCAACCAGCTTATTTTTTGAATAACGCATCAGCAGCTATTCCGTCTAGATTGATCCGGTTACTTCTTGCGCCGATATTTCATTTTCTGCTTCCTCTTCAAGGACTGCAGCTTTATTAGCAGCAATAACAAACGGAGAGTAAATCAACACACTCACTGCAAGACAGATAAATCCGACAAACAATGCAGTGATATTTCCGCCTGTACCTAAGAACGGCATTAATGGCCCTGGGGTTGTCCAAGGAACACCAATCGTTACTGGCGGCATAATCTTAAGAACCATAACAGCGGTATAGCCGATCATGATATTGACCAATGGTGCTATGATAAATGGAATGATATAAATCGGATTCAAAACGATCGGTAATCCAAATATGACCATTTCATTGATATTGAATAATCCTGGTGCCAAAGAAAGTTTCGCGATACTCTTTGATTCCTTATTTTTTGAGAAAATAAGCATAGCAATAATCAGACCTAACGTCGCACCCGAACCACCGTATTCAGAGAAAGCCGTAGCTAAACCACTATAAGTTATTGGATAAGGCGCTCCCCATGTAGTCCCTTTATCCGCATAGTACAAAAGATTCGCATTTCCGGCTTCAGAAAACATAGTATCTCTGATGGCCGCAATCGTATTTGGTCCATGGATTCCCATTGCCCAGAGCGATTGGGACAACAATGCCAATACAAGCACAGAGAAGAGACTTTGACTCATTCTGGTCAATGGCGTTTGGATGATGCTGTAAATCAATTCGTGTAATCCGCCTGGTGCGGCCATTTTCACGAAGTAGTTCAGGACAGAGAAGAAGATTGTCGTGATGATGATCGGTATCAGCACTTTAAACGATCTAGCGACAGCCGGTGGCACTTGTTCCGGCATTTTGATTTCCAACTTATCTGATTTTGATAATCTGGACATTAATTCCCCTACCAAAAGCCCTACCAAAATCGCTACGAACAAGCCTTGAGCACCCGTGTATTGTGTCGTAATATAATTGATGCCTTCATTGTTGAAATAATCAGGGTAGATGATGAAATAAACGGAGATTGCCGTCAAACCTGTAAGCAGGTCATCCGCATCCATCAGTTTCGCAAGGTTTCTGGCTATCAAAAAGACAATCAGGATCGAGAAAATATCTGCGGAACCTTTAACGACAGGAGCGAAGACGGCTTGGAATTTTACAATACCAGGAAACAGCTTATCGAATTGCAGGATTTTGAACATGAATCCATCCGCCGACAAGAATACATTATTCAGCAACACCATCAAAGAGCCCGCCATCGTTAATGGGAATGATAAAATGAAGGCATCTCTTACTGCACATATATGTCTTTGCGCATTCAATTTTGTAGCTAGAGGCACTAACCTGAATTATTCATACCACCCCAAATCTTGATATGAACAACTCTATTTCATCTGCAATATTGGATTTTTGGCAGAGCTATTATTTTTTCCCTTTCAAAACGTCTCTTAGAGACGAAAAGAAGCACGGAATGCGATTGTTATTGTGTTTTTGGGCATACTAATCCCTTTGTTCGAACGTTTTTTTTAAATTTGCGGGGTCTCCTCACCAAGACAAGGATTGAATTTGCCGTAGGATATGAAAAAATTCATCTTGGTAGACATGATGGGTGCTGAGTTTTAGCATCATGCGTCTTCCGCTGTGGATCAGTTTCCCAGCGATCTTGAAAAACCGAAGACGAATACTTTGTATCTGTAGGCCTTTGGCCTTTTCCGGGAAAGCTAGTGTGCGTATAAAATTGTTGATGTTATAGGAAAGGACGCTGACCATCATGCG